>JAMCZD010000488.1 GCA_023473405.1 Candidatus Omnitrophota bacterium | reverse complement strand
CACCTAGGCGTTCCAGAACGGCATTCTTCGCCGTTGGGTTCGCCGATGTCGGTGGGATGACATAGCCCAATTCAACCGCCTCTTTGACAATCTCATCCTTCCCTTTGTTTTGGGAAGCACGAGTGGCAAGTGATTGTGTGATGCGTCCGAGTCGATCTTTTAGTACGCTGCCTAATTTCTGTGCGCCATACTGTGCCCCGGCACCAAGAGCCGCCCCAGTCAGTACATTTTTTACTGTGCTGTCTTCCGTTCCCGTTGGCTGCACAAGTCCGGTCGCCGCACCGGTCAATGCCGCACCGGTTATAGTGTTCGCCCCTGGAATGAAAGCGGTTGGCGCGAACATGGCGACATTGCCGGCGATATTTCCGGCAAGACCTGCTTTCGTACTCATTAGCTCGGCATCGAGTTCTCTCGATTCATCAATGTCTGATTCGGATACGACGCCGACCGCTTGCCCAGCACGCCGTCCAATATCGGTAAAGGCTTTACCGGCACCCGCCAAGGCGTTCGACCAACCAGCACCAATCTTGATGCCAGTATCAAGGTTCTTTCCGAAAGGATTGAACCACTGCAAGGTGTCCTCTTCGCGTCCGGTCGTCGAGAATACTTCCCGTTTTATCCTGTCACCGAACTTCTCGGGTTGAGAGGGTGGGGAGTCAATGGCGGGCGCAGCCGTGCCGCGCTCCTGCCTGATCGAGGCAATGCGCGCCTTGATGGTTTCCTCCGGCGTTCCGTCCGGGATGTTGCGTAGAAGGATGCCGTCTTTAGTCTGGATGTCCATTACCAGTCAACCGTAATGGGTGGTGGCGGTACCGTAGGCCCTAATCCATCATCTTTAGTCTGTTCGTCACCCGCTACAAGTTTTTTCCATGTCTCGTAATGCTGCTTAATCTTTTTAAGGTTAGATTCCAATTGTTCGCGGCTCTGCCCTTTATCAAGAGAAGCAACGGTAGACTGTAACGCGGTCAATTCTTGAACCGCAACTTGACCAAGAGCGCCACCTGTTGGTGATGCCTCGCGCATTGCCTGTAACTCACCAAAACCTATGTTTGCTTTGATAGTATCGATGGTCTTGTCTAAATCGTATGCGCCTGTACCTGGAATTTTTCCTAAAGCTGTGCCAGTAAGTCCGGTCGTAAAGAAACCTGACTGTCCGAGTGCCTCGTCCACCTTTCCGATTACGGCATCTGCTTTGTTTTTTGCCAACTCCAAACGCATTTTTTTTGCGTCACTGAGTTTCGTTTCTTTATTCGCAGCAGGCCCGCCCGGAATAGCCATAAGCCTTGGATTGCCTTCTTCGTCAGTCCCGTTCCACATATACCCAGGCGGGGCTTTACCTCCTGGACCGACAATGCCAGAAAGGTTATTGGGTCCAACAACCTGATTAAGTTTTCCGGTTGGTTTATGCCGTTGCAGTAGCTCACCGCGCGGCCCTTGCACGTTTTCGTATTCGCTTGCCAGAAACGCCTTGGACTTGTCCACGAAATTTTGCATGGCAGCCGGGTCGTACTGCGGTGGTAATTTGTCGATGGGTACGCCCAGTTGCTGCATTGTTGATACGAAATCAGGATAGTTTTTACCGCCAGACGCCATGACCTGTTCCGCTAGTTTTCCGGATACTTCAATCTGTTTCAGCGCTTCGTCTCGTTTTTTCTGTTGTACGCCCATCTGCGCGCCTTCCAGTTGCAGGTCGGCGAGGCGCGATCCTTGCTCGAGGTTTTGTTCTCCGGTTCGCAGTTGCAGATCAGCGAGGCGTGCGCGTTGGTTATCGGCGTCCGCTTGGCTTACGGCTCCGGCGATGTTGGCGGTGGTGTAGGCCATTAGACGCTGTAAACCTCCGGTTCAAGTTCCCGAGTGCGTGAATTTCTGTTGGTGGATTGATTGTCGAAGGAGCTGGTCCGGTTGTTGTCGCGTCGGCTCAAATAGGAATAGTCACGAATTCCACCCTGCAAGAGGTCGTTGTAGTTGTCCCATCGCTTGGCCTGCTGGTTGCCACCCGCCACGGAAAGCGCCGCCAGGTTGCTACCGGCCCCGACGGCCACGTTGGATTTCACCGTCGCCGCGTTCTGGCCGATGCCGGCCAACTGCATGAGTCTTGAAAACTCGCTTCCGTATTCCTGCGAGGCCAGACCTTGGCCGAACTCGGCGAGGCGCTTTTTTTGGGCACCGCTGAGAAGATCGCCGCGAGCGCTTCCGGAAGCGTCAACACCGCGCACGCCTTCATCGAAGCGGAAACGATAAACGGGCGATGACCGCAGGAAATCGGCCTGTGCTTTTCCTGGGTCGTAGCCGACCAGCGACGCATCGGATTCCGCTTTAAGCCGGTCGGCTTCTGCCTGCCAACTGGCCAGGCTTCGTTCGTAAGCGGCACGGCTGGCGGCGTTGGCGGCCTCGGCGGCGGCAATGGCTTTCTTCTTTCCCTTTTTGCCGGCCCTGAAGGCAAGGTCGGTAATACCTCCAAGGCCGGAAAGATTGACTGCGCCTGCATATCTCGAACTATCGGACATGTCCCCGAAACCGGAGACGCCGCCAAACCCGGTTGCTGATCCGTATGCTTTACTGCTTGGATATGGGCTTTTCGGTAACTGTCTATGGGGCGCGCATTTCGTGAATTTATCCGCCCTGTCCTTCCAATCCACCGTGCCCGGCGCACTTGGTTTCATTGCAAGATGTTTTGTATAAGCGCGCTCGGCATCGGTACGGTATCCCTCTATCCCGGCAAGCGCGGCGAGGCGATTAACGGATTGATCGCCAATAGCAGCGTAAGGCCCGAAGTTTCTTGCGGCTTCGGCCTTGGCGGCCTCGATTTGTGCTTGTGCGGCTTTATTGCCTTTCTCTCCGGCCTTTCCGCCTTGGGCGTTCAGGACTCCACCACCGACAGCACCGATCAATGCGGCCCAGATAGCCATTTAGACGGCCTCCATCAATGTAGACATGGCGGCGACGTTCTCGGCCGTCATGCGGCCCGTAAGGTAATCCGTGTTGACCTGCACATTGAGCGCAGCGAGAAGGTCGAACCTGGCCCGGTCGAATGGCGCACCCACGTATTCGCAGAGCATTTTTACTACCTCCGGGTCGCTCAAATCGTCAGCGTCCAGACTGAACGGTGAGTAGTTCCTAACCACATAATCCAGCATTATAGCCGACTTTTCAAGTGTGCCATTGTCTGGGAGGCCCATTTCGAGCCACGACCGCTGCACCTCATCCAACGGCCTGCGGACCACCACAAACCGGCAATCCTGGAACTCTCGCACCAGACCGTCTGCGATCCAGGCGTTACCGCAATCGGAGCTGCCGACTACGTGTCGTCCGGTAGACTCGAAAAGCCGGCGCAAATCTGGAAAAGAGGTTATCCCCAAGGCGGGCTCGTGGAAGCAAAACGAATCGCCGAAAGTCATGAAATTTGCCAACCATGCGGTTCTGCTCCTCGGCAACGCACAGATGAAGAATGTTTTCACCGAAATGCGCGCCCCATAGACAGTTACCGAAAAGCCCATATCTTGAATGTGGCCGCACCGGGATTGATCGCCCCACCTGTTGAGTTCCAGAATGGAATTTCCACGGTATTGGCAGCCGTCACACGGTATCCCGCCAGCATTTCAAGCCCTGCATCCAGCGACGGTGAATTGACGAATATCGAGTCGGCCGCGTCGATCCCGTCCACGGTAAAAGATTGCCTGCTCACGCTATTGGCGGCGACGGAGGCAATATCCAGCGACACTGAATAATTTGTTACTCGTGGAACATAATTGGGAATACTACGCAGCCATTCAGCAAGGCTTTGATAGTCCTTGGAAAGTTCAGAAACCGGTGGCGGGGAGATTGGTTTTTCCATTATTATTGATCCGCATCACCAACGTCATAATCGCCATAAGCGCCGAACACGCGAAACCTGGACTTGGCGGCGCATCGGAACTTATAGACTCGGTTCACGGCCGACCCCAGTCGATTCCATCGCGGCGGATCGGCGTAGTGACCTTTCGGTCCTAGCGACCGCTCCAGGAATGCCGAATAAATCCGGCCGTTGTCGTCCGAGTACATCATCTCAACCTTTGGGTCCGTGTCGTCTGTGTTCCCTACACCGGTTTCGCAGTCGAGTATTAAACTGTTATGGAACAGTCGCTTGTTGTCCTTGTTGAGAATGCGCGAGTCGATCTCTTTCAGGATACGTTCGCCGTTGTCCGTGTAGGTATCGGGTTCCAGTGCGTACAGGTTGCCATTGGCGTAGTCGCCGATGACATGGGTTCGCGCCTGCTCGAAATAAACGTGATTACGGGCGCGGTGACGACCTCCGGCAAAACGATTTCGCTCGAACCACTCCTTGACGCTGAATTGATAGACGAATGTGCGTTCGGCTGTGGGGAAGCTCAACTGATAAAAGATATCGCCTTGCAGCATGTAAGCAAAGCCTTCGGCATCGTCGATCTTCGACATTTTCCCCAGTTCATGCGCCATTCCCTTGGTGGAGATGATCGTCGGCGATCCGGGACCGGAGGCACGCAGGACTACCGCCTCTCCGTCGCGGTTATTGCCCAACCACACCACGGAATTATCGGCACTGACCGCCGACCATGGCGCGACGATCCCCCATTGCAACACTCCATTCTGGGCGCGCTGGAAGGGGAACGTGCTGCCGGCGTTGTACCATAGCTCGGTCGTGTATCGCCCGAAGTTCCACAGCCATTCCTGGTCGGCCACGATGGCGCGCAGTTCGTCCGGCGCTCCCTCGGCGGTTTTGTAGTCGAGGGCATCATAGTTGAGTCCGTCGTAGGCGGCGGAGATCGCCACCTTGCCGGTATTCGGAATAATGTTGAAAATGAAATACCCATCCTTGAACTGCACGAAGTCCGCCCCCGTAAAATCAGGGTCGGTAATGCGCTGGAATGTCGTTCCGTCCCAAATGTACCCAGCCGGACCATCGACAATCATCAGTTGCACGCCGTTTTCGGCCATACTGACGTTATCGTAGAACGTCGTGAGGTTCCCGACCACGGTACGGACTGAAAACGTCGTGTCTATTTTCCAAAGCTCGTTATAGTGGACAATGTACAGATATCCCTGAAACACGATGCCGCCCCGTATGCCGCTGGTCCCAAGGTTGCATTTCAGGCTGTATCCGGGGCACTGCAAGAAACCGATCTGCGATTTGTTTTGGAGATCAACTTCATAGAACATATTGAGCAGACGCGCCGGGTTCAGGTCGTCGGAGACGCCTTTACGATGTGGTGAAAAAATAGGCAGCTTCAAGGAAGTTTGCTCTTGTATCTGGTAATGACTGCCAGCAGGAGGCTTCCAACGGTTGCATGCAATGTCGGATTTTTCACAAAGGCAAATAGTTCTTCCAGGCATGCGTCGATGGCAGCCTTGTTGTGTTGTAACTGCAATGCAGCGGCGTCTTTCTCGGCGCTCAGTTCGGCGACGGTTTTGGCTCGCCAGACGCCGGCTTCAAAAACATAATTGGCGCCAGGGCGTGCCGGGATCACGGTAAATGCTCCATCTGGCACATCGGCCACCGGGATGCCGTTGGTCAAATACCAGCGCGCCACATGCGCCGCCAGATAAACCGCCTCTTTGGCCAGATAGGCATCCCCTTCCGCCCAGGGGATCGGCTGTGCATATTCGGTCGTTCCGTCGTACAGCAGATGCTCTTTGTCCGGAATGTAGCGCCTGCCGATCATGCCGGACGGCAATGAATAAGCAGGCTCGTCGATCAAGAACTCGCGCAGTGAGCATGTAAACGAACCGATTTTGATATACCCGTCAGGATGGTGGCTGAACATTTCAGGCGGTCCTCTTCCAAAAAAATACACAAATGAACGGTTGCAAGTTGTTGTGCGCACCGCCGCCTCCGGTATTGCCTGTGTTGATGCCGTCTGTCCCTCCGTTGCCGTTGCCGTTGGTGGTGTTATTCAGGACATTGTTCCC
>JAMCZD010000215.1 GCA_023473405.1 Candidatus Omnitrophota bacterium | reverse complement strand
TGATGTTGGCGTCGTCGACCTGTAGTTTGCGCATAGGAACTCCTGGATTCGAGTTTCTGCGCATGGTGCCGGATAACACCGTGATCGTCAACCATATTATGCTGCGTTATTTATGACGCCATGTATATTGTCAAGAGGGGCCCCCGGCACCTCCAAGAAACGCGTCAAGCTCTTCCAGTGCTTGGTCATGTAACGGATCGCCTCACCCAGCCCGGAGTTGGGTTGGACTTTCTTTTGCTCAAGCTGGTCGTTCATCCACTGCTGGAGCTCTTGCATCACCGGCCCGCTATGGGCCTGGTGAAAGGCCAATCGCTCTTCATCGGAGAATTGACGCTTCTTCGCCAACGCCTCCCACCGGTACACCTCCCGCAGACTCAAGACCACCTTTTTGCATTCCTGGGGGAAGCTCTCCAACACCTCCAGGAAGTTGCGCCGCCCGTGAAGCAGGCAATTACACGAGATGGTCTTCACCCCTTGGGGTTGGTTGCGCGAGAGGGCGTCGCACATATGAATAGGCGCGGGCAACTCGGCCGCTCGGTTCTTGAGCAGCCGGTCGAGGTTTTCGCCGGCGTGGTTGCGCCCGGTGAAAAACAGGGCGATTTGGTTTTGCCCGATCCGCACCACGATGCTGGTGGTGAAGATGCCCGTGCGCCGCTGGGTATCCTCGGGCTCGGCCACGATTTCCCGGCGCAGGCTCTGGACCCGCATGGTCGTGTCATCGCTGTAAATGATCTGGCCCTGGGCGCCCCAGACGATGAGGGCTTCATAAACCAATTCGGGGGTTCGGGAGCTGGCCTTGATGAGTTCCCATTGCGTGGAGGCGGCCAAGGGCACCCCGAGGTAGGTTTGCCATTGGTCCATTCGATACATCGGCAAACCCGCTCCATAGCGCATGAGGGCCAACATGACCCCGACGCTGGGGTCATATTTCCCGAGACCGGCCTCCGGCGGTATAAAGCCAACTGTCGCCTAAATAACCTTTTGAATTGTCGGGACTTGTGCAAAAAATCACCTCACAAAACGGGTTTAGCGTCACTTTTTGCACCTGTTTTTTGACTGTAAGGAATCGCCGGCTGCTCCTTCAACACCCAGAAGTCCTTGCCGGCTTCCACAACCTCGGTTTGTTGCCGCGATAAAATCAATGGCTTGATCTTTTCCACAAACCCGGCGCTCCCTACCGCCAGGCTTTCTGTCCAACGCGGCTCCCGCTCCATCCGGTCTCGCGCTATCCTCTCCGCAAGGCTCGCCTCCAGGTTCCTCCGAACTTCCTCCAGATTGCCCGCACCCAACCGCCAGCACAATCGATCCAGATCGATCAACCGATACCTCCGCCGCAGGCCCATGATTTCATGGTAGCCCAACCACTCCCACTCCCTCGGATGCTTCACCACTCCGCACCGGATCATATTCAATGCAATGTAACAGTGGCACTCCCACTGGTGGCGCCCACACTCCACCAGCGTCGCATGGAAATTGTCTCCCCAAAACGCGTTCTCCCGCCCTTTGCGCCGGTTGTATTCCCGCGCAAACTCGCTGGCCACCTCCTGCATGAACCTGCTCACCTCAAGCCGATCCTCCGCATCGATCAGGATGTGCCCGTGATTCGAGGTAATGCAGTAGTCCAGCAACCACACCCTGAACTTCTTCAGATGCTCGCGCAGTTTCTCCCGATACACGTTCCGGTCCCGCGCAAACTTCAGCAGAAACTCCCGGTTATGACACCGATGCGTTATGTGAAAAACTCCGCCCTCCCGCCCGCCCCCTCTCAATCGATTCGCTCTTGCCATAATCCGGACAATACCAACCTCCGTTTTCCGTTACAGCCAAAAAAGAGGCCCCAAAATCGAGTTCAACGCCAAATAGCGCGCCTTAATTCATTGGATCTACTTTTCCCTGCGGCACTTGTTTAGGCGACAGTTGACCGTTGAGTCGAACCCGCGGTTTCCTGGCTTGCATTCTGTCGCTAAACCTGGCAAAAATGACCATAAGATGCAAGTCCAAAAGGAGGGGGAATAGGAGCATGCGTGAAAAAAGCCGTCCGACCGAGGAGCAGGAACGAGGGGGCCCACCAGTGGATTGGGCGGCCAAATGGGTCCGGAAATTTCAAGTGTATCGAGAGCGGCGGTATGGCGCCAGCGGGGAGGCCAGTCGGGAGCAGGCAGAGGCATTCTTGGGATTCATTGTGGAGCGTTGGCAGGCCGCTCCTTGGCAGCAGGAACAGGCCCGCACGGCATTAAAGGAATGGCTCGGGCCGGTTGTAAGGGAAGAACCGAAACCGGTTGCGCCTGAAGCGGAGCGAACGGTCTTGCGAGGGAGTGAGGCAGCCGTGCCGGGCGGGCCGGGATCAGCGGGCAGCGGCAAGTGGGGGCTGGCCGAAGGGGTGTTGCGGCTGCAGGGAGCAATCCGGCTCAAGCATTACTCGCAGCGGACCGAGGAAACGTACGTCCATTGGCTGCGCCAGTATTGGCGCTTTCTGCAAGGCCATAAGGCCGTGGCGGGCTTTGCGGAATTGGCCTCCGAGGCCAAGGTGAAACGTTTTTTGGAATATCTGGCCATTGACCGGAAGGTTTCAGCGGCAACCCAGAATCAGGCATTGAACGCTTTAGTGTTTTTCTACCGGGAAGCGCGAGGGGAGCCGCTGGGGCAACTGGGTGAGGTTCTCCGGGCCAAAGCTTCCAAACGCCTGCCCGTGGTGATAACGGCGGAACAGACACGAGCTATGCTGGGGACAATGGAAGGGGAATCTCAGTTGAAGGCCCGGCTGCTTTACGGGACGGGTATGCGGTTGATGGAGTTATTGCGCTTGCGGGTGAAGGACCTTGATTTTGATCGGAATGTAATCACGGTCCGAGCAGGTGAAGGGAACAAGGACCGGGTCACGATGTTGCCGGCAGCGTTGAAGGAGCCTTTAAGACAGCACCTCGGAAAGGGGCGTCAGCAGCACCAAGCCGATCTGCAAGAGGGATTGGGACGAGCCCGTTATGGTTAAAGTGTATTGTCCGGCAGGGGTTCTCTTGCTGGTTCTCACCGTCATTGTGGAAGAACCTTAGGTGGTGATCGTGGTTGGGCTGAAGCTGGCGGTAGCGCCGCTTGGCAATCCGCTGGCGCCGAGCGCGACCGTCCCGCTGAACCCGTTCAGGGCAGTAATTGTTACGTTATATTCTGCTGTGCCCCCAGGCGCAACTGTTCGTGAACCCGGCGTAACGGATACTGTGAAATCAGGGGTCGTAGGCGCCAAAGCATTTAACAAACCGGGGACCACTGGGGATCCTAATCCCGTTACCAAGTCGTAATTCGCGTCAGCCAAGTCATCGGGGTCGGATCCGTTGCTGCCAGCAATAATGTCGAAGAACCTCGTGAAATCCAGGATTAGCGTCGTCCCTGTCCATGCCCCCGCGACTGCGTAAATGTCATAGGAAAGGCCTGTTATAGGCGAGGTGCTTACCGAGTTGGCCAGCGCGATCGAGGCCGCCCATTGCGGGGAGCCGGCGCTTGTGCCGCCCACCTCATACAAGTATCGGCCATATGCCACGCCAACGCCCGTATTGGGGTCTGCCATGAACGCCACGTCGGGAACACAACGGGTGCCGAAATCTTGCCAGCCGCTCTGGTAATCTGGCATTCCATAGACTGAACTCAGCCCGCCGGCGCTTCCGGACCAGGCCGTTTCGGAAGACACGATACCGCTGGGCACGATGCGATTGCCACTGGCATCGAGGTAAAGGGTCGTTCCCCCGACCCCAACCACATATGGCGAGGATGCAGGCCATTCCACTTCGAAAGGAGCCGCCAGTTCGCCGCTGTCGCCGGACGAGGCAACGAACGTGACGCCAGGAGCCTGGAAGTGTTTGTCATCGATGTTGATACCAGAAGCTTCTTGCGCACCCCAGCTCATCGTAGATGACATTGGCCCCGGCGTTTACCGCGGCATCCACGGCGCCGAGCAGGTCAGTGATACTTGCCGATTTAGCCACCGCGAGGATAATGGTGGCACCGGGCGCGATGGCGTGCGCCCATTCCACGTCCAGCGCGGTTTCCAACGCCCATCCGCTGTTGCCAATCCTCGGTTTGCCTTGGGGATAGATGATCTGGACGGTAGTCGAGGGAATCCCATAGTATGCGCAGAATTTGTTCAAGTCAGTTTGGATGGATGGGTCGCCATAGGCATCCACGATACCGATCTTCTGGCCGTTGCCTGTGGCGCCCGTAGCGAGCACCAAGTCCACTCCGTAGGCATGGCGAATCCGCGCCGGCGAATACGGACCATAGTCGGTAGCCGCGTCGAACGGGCCAACATTAAGGAGCAACGGCGGCCGGGCGTGTCCCGGTTGCAAACCGCCGCCCACGCGTATTACTCGAGCGGTAGTGGAAGCGGGGGTGAGGATGAAGGCAATGATACCGAAGAGGAATAACACTCCATAGATTCTTCTTCAAGAGCAAAGACCTTTCTTTTAATTGTCGCATAACTTACCAGAATCCCAGCGGTTTACAAAAATGTTGTTTATGCTTTTAGTGTTTTGCCAGTCCCAAGTAACCACAGTCTCAGTTGCCCAGAAACAAGTCTATAACCTCAGGGGTCAGACAAGTATTTACACAAAGCCGCTCTTGTCTGGCAGCCGATGGCAATGACCCTGAATTGGATAGGCGACGGTTTAACGAAAGGACCGTTGAGGCGCATCGACAACCGGCTATGCCGCCTGTAACGGTGAATTGTGTCAATAGGGGCGGGGACAGCCTGTCCCCGCTTCCCCTCGCCCGGCGTCTGCTCCACAACACACAGGGACAGGCTGTCCCCGCTCCTGTGCAAAGCCAACCTCAGGTAGGGGTCGGCCCCGGGCGCAGCATCGAACGTCAATTTGATCATTAATTCCGCCGTCCTGAGCCCGCCGATGACACCGATGAAGCCGAGGCCCAATTATCCGTGCAAGCGGTGAAATCCGAGGTCTGAAAGTGGTACGCCCCGTGGTACGTCCGTGAAATTTTCCATTTGTTATGCTGGACGTGGCAGGCTATCCTCAAACTGGTGTTGAAAATGGTGATAATAACGACAACGATTTAGCGTTCACGGTTCAGACCGCGAACGCAGACGCCTCGATTTTTTGATTTTCGAGGCGTTTTTGTTTATGCACACTTGCTTGATTTATGTCTGAACCCAAATCTGAAACCGCGAAACAACCGGTGGAACGAAAAACTCTCGACGAGCGCGGACGCATGACCGATCTCGAACGCCTCCGCCACTCCGCCGCCCACGTCCTGGCCACCGCCCTCTTGCGCCTCTGGCCTGACGCCCAATTGGCCACGGGGCCCGCCGTCGATAGCGGCTTTTATTATGACCTCGATCTCGAACATCGCATTACGCCGGAGGATTTCCCGGCCATCGAGGCCGAGATGAGGAAGATCATCAAGGAAAACCAGCCCTTCGAGCGAATCTCCGTCACCCGTGACCAGGCGCTCCGTGATGCCCAAACCGGACGACTCGGCGCCCTGAGCGAGCGGGCCGTGCCGAGCAAGTTCAAAATCGGCAACCTCGAGGACATCCCGGAAGGCGAGCCGATCACGTATTACAAGAACGGCGATTTCCTCGATCTATGCGCCGGCCCCCACGTGATGCGCACCGGCAACGTCGGCGCCTTCAAGCTCACCAGTGTCGCCAGCGCCTATTACAAGGGCAACGAGCGCAATCCCCAGCTCCAGCGCATCTACGGCACCGCTTTCAAGAACAAGACCCAGCTCGATGAATGGCTTAAGATGCAGGAGGAAGCCAAACGCCGCGACCACCGCAAGCTCGGCGCCGAGTTGGGCATCTTCACGCTCGATCCGGAATACGTCGGGCCCGGTCTGCCCCTCTGGCTCCCCAACGGCGGGGCCATGATCGAGGAGCTCGAAAAACTCGCCAAGGAAACCGAGTTCCAGGCCGGTTACAAGCGCGTCCGCACTCCTCACCTGGCCAGGGAAATCATGTACAAAACCTCCGGGCACCTGCCGTATTATGCCGAAAGCATGTTTCCGCCGATGGAATTGATCGAGGAAAGCGCGTTGAAGAAAGGCGGAGGAAACGAAATCAAGGCTCAAATGGAGCGAATGCTTCGTGAGGCAATGGCCAATATTGAGAAGCAGTTACCCGAAGTCTCAGGGGAGTTGGCCAAAGAAGGCATCACCAACGAGGCCATTGTCCAGGAGATAATCAGGTTGGCTGGACAATCCCGCAAGTCCGACCGGTATTACCTCAAGGCAATGAACTGCCCGCATCACCATCGCATTTTCGCGGCCGAGCAGCGTAGCTATCGGGACCTGCCGTTCCGATTGGGCGAATACGGCACCTGTTATCGGTACGAGCAGTCGGGCGAGCTCTTCGGCCTGATGCGCGTCCGCTCGATGCAGATGAACGACGCGCATATCTACTGCCAGCCCGAGAAGTTCGCCGAGGAATTCCAGGCCGTGAACGAGATGTACCTCAAGTATTTCAAGATATTTGGCATCGAGAAATACGTCATGCGCTACAGCACCCACGACCCGGCCCGCCTCGGCCAGAAATTCGTCGATGAACCCGAGTTGTGGAAGCAGACCGAGGAGATGGTCCGGCGTGTCCTGCGGGAGAGCGGCATCAATTATATCGAGGTCCCCAACGAAGCCGCCTTCTACGGTCCAAAAATCGACGTCCAGGTCTGGAGCGCCATCGGTCGCGAGTTCACCATCGCCACCAACCAGGTCGATTTCGCCGTGCCCAAGAAGTTTGGCCTTGTCTATCGGGACCGGGACAATGCAGACAAAACGCCGCTCTGCATCCATCGCGCCCCGCTGGGCACCCACGAACGGTTCATCGGTTTCCTGATCGAGCATTACGCCGGTAACTTCCCTCTCTGGCTCGCCCCGGAGCAGGTCCGCGTCCTGCCCATCACCCAGGACCAGGTCGCCTACGCCGAAGCCATCGTGAAAGTGCTACGCGACCAGTTCGTGCGCGCCACCCTCGAATTCAGCAATGACAAACTCCAGGGCCGCATCCTGCGCGCCGAGGAAGCGCGCGTGCACACCATGTTGGTGGTTGGCCAAAAGGAGCAGGCATCGGACTCTGTTGCCTTGCGCATCCACGGCCAAGGCAACCAGGGCGTGAAACCGCGGGCGCAGGTCATTGCCGAGTTCCTGGCTGCCATCCGCGAGCGCAAGCCATAACCCCTGACCGGGCAGGGACGTTTTCCACAGCGTCCCTGAACTCTCTTTAGCGCATCCCCAAAGGAGAGAAGCGCGACGCAGTTGAATACGTCCCCGTCGCGGTGATTCTTGTATCGCCTCGGACATTGGCGAAAACGGAAGAAATTCTGGCGAAAATGGGCAGATTGGCCGGGGCTCATTTTCGCATGATAGCAGTTGTTTGGCACTTTGTTCGACAACCAAACGTGAGATAGTTTTGCCAATGCGAACGTGGTGTGGTAGAGCCGACAGAATGCATGGCCTTTCCCGTGCGAAAAGAGTCTCTTTTCCGAAAAAGCGCCGGCAGTGGCGTTTTTCCGATTAACCATGACTTCCACTCAGACAGGCAGAATGTACACCTCACAAGAACGACCTAAACCAAAGGAGAACTAGCATGAAATTCACCAACACCCTCGCTGTCGCGGCACTTGCGGCGCTAGCGAACTTGGCAATTACCAGCACGGCGTTGTCCGTGCAACCACCCATCCAGGACTTGAAGCTCCAACTCAGCGCCGATACCGGTGTGACGACCGCTGCCGATGGGGTATCAGTCCAGGGTTGGGCCGATCAAGCCCCCGGGGTAAAGCACGATGGTATCGCCCAGGGCACAGGTATCCCCATTCTGACGACGAATGAGAATTTTCCGGCCGGCCCCCGACCGACCATTGCTTTCGATGGCGCCTCAGCCATAGTTTTGACCAATCGCGACGACCTGCAAAAGCCCGCGATTAGCGTGTACGTGGTGGGCAGTGTCGATAACACCTACACGGTTGGCATTTTTCTCGCCGACATGAGAGACCCATTTGGCTTTGCCTTGGGGATCAGCGATACGACAGCCGGTCGGGCGCGGTGGTATACCGGCTACCCTGGCGACAACATGGAACCGGCAGCCGCTGACCTTGGCTTTTACGTCCCCAACCTGATCGAGGGAAGCTTTCAGGACGGCCGGAAGCAAATGTTCCTCAATGGAGTCCAAATCGGTGACTCCTCGGGCATATCGCTGAACTACGCGACCTTCAGCGCCCTAGCGGTGGGCGCCCAGGGGACTTACCCGTCAGTGGGTGAGCAGGAGACCGGGGAACCGGCTGTGCTTTCCAAATTCCTGATAGGTGATGTTGCCGAAATTCTGGCCTATTCCTCGGCATCCGACGCCCAACGGCTGGCAGTCGAAGCCTACATCTACCAGAAATATTTCACTCATCCCACCGGGGCGGCGGCCTTTGCCAAGCAACCCTTTTCGCAGCAGGTGAATGAATTGGCGCCGGTGACCTTTAGCGTAAACGCGGACGGCGAGCCGCCCCTTAGTTACTATTGGTTCAGGAACGGGGTGGCCATACCTAGCGCCAACGACCCATACTATACCCTTTCCCGCGTCAGCCGGACCGATGCCGGCCAATTTAGTGTGGTGGTGAGCAACGCCACCGGAACGGTGACCAGCACCAACGCCGTGTTGACCGTGATTCCCGACACGACGCCGCCCACGCTGTTTTCCGCCGACCGCGACGTGATCAATTCCAACCTGGTAACGGTCGTTTTCTCCAAACCGGTCTCCGCCGCAACGGCAACCGTGGCGGCCACCGGTGGCACGGTATCCAGGATAACAGTCAACCAAGCGGCCATGGGGACGACACCCGATACCGTCCTATTGACCACCTCGCCGATCGCCTATGGCCCGGCTTATACACTGACGGTGAACGGGATTCAGGACTTGGTGGGAAACACCATCGCCGCCAACTCGCAGCACCGGGTGGCGGTTCCGGAACCCAATGCCCCGGTGCCGACCATCGGCCTTAAATTGTGGCTCCGGGCCGATCTGGGTGTGACCGCCAATGCCAGTGGCGTAGTCTCCGCTTGGGCAGACCATCAAGTCGGTAATCCACCCAAGAACGGAACCGCCGTCGGCACCCCAATGTTGACCCAAGCCAGTTATTTCCCCAACGGCCCTCACCCGGTAATCACCTTTGACGGCGCTTCGGGTTTTAACCTGGACAATGTCGCCGATATGCGGATGACCAATATGACGTTCTACATCGTCACCAGCGTGAGCGCGATTAATACGGCGCGAATGATGATCGCCAATTATCGCGATGTTGCCGGTTGGGGAGTCGGAATCAGCGACTCCATTGCGGGGCGCGTCAAATGGTTTACGGCGCCGCCCAATAGCATGGAACCTGATGGAGCACAGTTGACCGAACTCACACCGGTCCTGCTAACCGCGACTTATTCGAGCGCCGGCGGCGTCAAAAAGCTGTATGTGAACAGCGTTGAGGCCGGCTCGGCCACCGGAGTGAATCTATCCTACGCTTCAGACACCCAATTGACGGTTGGCTATCTCCAGGGCAACCGCCAGTACCTCGTGGGTGATATTGCCGAAATCCTGGCCTATTCGAGGGTCTCGGATTCGCAACGGACCTTGGTCGAGGCCTATTTGAGCCGGAAGTATTTTGGCCAGGGATCGGGCCCGGTGGTGGTCACCGAGCAACCCCAAAGCCAGACGGTCAATGAACTTCAACCGGTCTCCTTTGAGGTCGGTTTTGACGGGGCTCCACCCGTCACCATCCAATGGTTTAAGAACGACGCGGCCATTCCCGGCGCCACCAACGTGGTCTACACCATCCCCAACGCCAGCCGCGCCGATCAAGGCGCCCAGTTCAACGCGCACTTGAGCAATGCATCGGGCAGTGCGGTCAGCAGCAATGCGACCTTGACCGTCATCCTGGATACCGTGCCACCGGTGTTGGTTTCGGCCAAACGCGACTACATGATGAACAACCAAGTGCTGGTAATATTCTCCAAAGCGGTCTCCCCGAGCACGGCCACCGTTGTGGGCAATTATGCCATAAACAATGGCGTCACGGTCAGCCAGGCAACGATTGGGTCTAACTCGCAAACGGTGATCCTCACCACCTCACCCATCACACCAGGGGCGCAAGCCTTCACCTTGACGGTCAATGGAGTTCAGGATTTGGTCGGCAACCCCATAGCCGCCAATTCGCAGGTGCCATTGTCGGTGCCAGCCACCTCGCTCCAGCCGCCCACAACCGACCTGCTCTGTTGGATGGCCGCTGATGCCGGCATCTCAACATCCGATGGCCACACGGTAACCAATTGGCTTGACCAGGCTGGGGGCGACTCCCCGCACAATTTGGCCTTCACCGTCGGCTCGCCTCAACTGGTGATGTCCGATCTCTTCCCCAGCGGCGCGAATCCGGTGATCCATTTTGATGGAGGTGCAGGGATTCAGTTGCAGAATCCAGACAGCTTGGCTGCGCAGAGCATCTCGGAGTACGTCGTGGTGAGCACCGACGAGATCGATACCTCGCGTATTTTCTTCAACCTTTATACTGACACATACGGCTATGGCATGGGAATCAGCGACAGCACCCCGGGCCGGATCAAATGGTTCACCGCTCCGCCCAACAGTCTCGAGCCAGACACCGCAAACTTGACACCGAATGTGCCTGCCGTAATTACCGGCACCTTCGACTCATCAACCGCCAGCAAGGCATTGTATATGGGAACCAATCTGTTGGGGACCGCCACCGACATTGCCAACATTGACTATGGTGCTAATCCCACGCAACTGCAGCCGACTATCGGTTATCTGATGGGCAACCGCCAATACCTCGTCGGTAACATCGCCGAGGTCTTGGTTTACTCGTCCGTATCCGACGAGCAACGCATCGCGGTGCAGAATTACCTCATCCAGAAGTACTTCACCCCCGGCGGCGGCCCGGTGGCTATCACCATGCAACCCGCCGGCCAGACCATTGACGAACTCGAGCCGGTCACGTTTAACGTCGGCTATCTCGGTACCCCTCCGGTCAGCATTCAATGGTACAAGAACGGCAACCCCATCCCCGGGGCAACCGATGCCAGTTATACCATTCCGAGCGTTACCCGCGCCGATCAAGGCGCCCAATTCAGCGCGCACTTGAGCAATACCCTGGGCACTGCCGTCAGCAGCGACGCCGTCCTGACCGTCATCGAAGACAACGTCGTGCCGGTGTTGCTCTCGGCCAAACGCGACTATCTGAATGATAGCCAAGTCCTGGTGGTATTCTCGAAACCGGTCGACCCGGTTACGGCCACCACCATCGGCAATTACGCCATAAACAACGGCGTCACCGTCAGCCAGGCCGCGATGGGACCCAATTCGAGCACGGTGATTCTGACCACCTCGCCTATTGCGGCGGGCCAGACCTTCAGCCTGACGGTCAACGGCATTCAGGATTTGGTCGGCAATTCCGTTGCCGCCAATTCGAAGATCGCCATGGCCGTCCCGGCCACTTCGCTACGTCCGCCCACGACCGACCTGCTGCTCTGGTTGGCTGCCGATGCCGGTGTCTCGACCTCCGACGGTCACACCTTGACCAACTGGGTCGACCAGGCCGGCGGAGACCTCCCGCATAACCTCGCCTTCACCGTCGGTTCGCCTCAATTGGCAACCGCCGACTTCTTCACCAGCGGCGTCAACCAGGTGATCCATTTCGATGGTAACTCCGGCGTTCAATTGCAGAATCCGGACACCATGGCTACGCCGAGCATATCGGAGTACGTCGTGGTCAGCACCGACGTAATCAACGCATCCCGAATCTTCTTTAACCTCTATACTGACACATACGGCTTCGGTTTGGGCATCAGCGATGGGGTCGCTGGCCGGATCAAATGGTTCACGGCACCGCCCAACAGCATGGAGCCGGATACGGCAACCCTGTCCGCGAATGTGCCAACCATGGTTACCGGCACGTTCGAGCAAGGCGGCACCAAGAAGTTGTACATGGGAACCAACCTCGTGGGAAGCGCCACGGGCTTGGCCGAAATTGACTATGGTGCTGATCCCACGCAATTGCAGCCGACTGTCGGTTATCTGATGGGCAATCGCCAATACCTGCTCGGGACTGTCGCCGAAGTCCTGGTTTACTCGTCGGTTTCCGATGCGCAGCGCAATGCGGTCCAGGATTACCTGACCCAGAAGTACTTCACGTCTGGCTTGAGTCAGGGTCCCAAACTCAATATCAGCCTGAACCAGAACCAGGTCGTGATCAGTTGGACGGGCGGCGGCGTCCTGCAATCAGCCACTCAATTGGACGGGACCTGGACGGATGTCTCCGGGGCAAGCAGCCCGTGGACAATCACCCTGTCCGGCACGAGCCAGTTCTATCGTTTGCGGCAGTAATCCTCGATCGAGGACTGCCTGATTAACGGTCTCAAAACGCAGGCGACCCGGATACTTTTCCGGGTCGCCTTTTTGATTTACTCTGCCTTCTTATAGACAACAATTCCAGCGTCGGGTGAGACTTTGAGGGTAATGCGAACTCCCTTATCCATCAGTTCTCGTCCCGTGAGTTGCGTGATTCCCGGCGCATCGAGGTTGACAACCGTGTAGGTCAAGCCGGGATCCAATCCATGCAAACGGTATACGGCGGATTGCTCCGTACTCGATGGGCGGCGAAAGGCCTGAATCATCCCCTCCCCCAAGTCGGGACGGTTGAATTGCCAAGCCATCCAGCGGTCTTGCTCGAGGCTGTACGGGGTTAGCGGGTAATAATCGCCAAACAGATATGGGCGGACTGACAAGTATTCCTGCAACAAGTTTCGGAGCAAGGCGAGGTCGATACCGGCCCACCGTTGGTTGGCGACATCGGTGACGCCTTTCATCGGCCAGCACAACAGCATGGCTGGACAATAGGCACTGCGAAATGAATAACGGCTCAACTTCACCAGTGGTACTGCTCCACCGGAAAGAGGCACCCATGGGAACAACCCGTAGTTGAACCCCTGGTCGGAGACTGGATCAAAGTCGCCGGAGGCTTGGCAATCACTTCGCCATAAGTTGACGCTTCGGCGGATGGTCTCGAGGTCCAATTTGCGCGCGCCGCAACCGCAGTTGTCGATCAGCAGGTCCGGATGCTTCTTCAGCAGCCCATCCCAGAACTCGTAGAATCCAACTGTGTAACGGACCTGATTTATTCCGGAACGATCCGGACCGGTGTCTGCCGGCCAGAGGCTGAGGCCGTCCTGGCGGAAGATGTCGATTCCGTACCGGTCAATCAAGCTTGAGAAGTAATCGATCATAAATCCGTTTACTTGTGGGTCGCCGTGGTCGAGTCCATGAAACACCATCGAGCCATAGGCGGGATTTGAGAATGCTTTGCCGAGCCATTCGGGGTGCTCGGCGCCGATGCCAACGGCCGGATGCACACTTTCGGGGACCATCCACAGGAGGAATTTCATCCCGCGCTCGTGGGCGGCATCGGCGACGGGTTTCAAGCCTTCGGGAAAGAGCTGTGGATTTGGTATTTGCTGTGATTGATGTGCCTCCCAGCCCTTGCTCAGGTCGGTCCAGCCTGCGTCCATCCAGTAGCACTCCATGGGAAGGTCGTGATCGCCCCACCATCGAATCTCCTCGATATGGCTTGGCCCGGTCATCCATGAGCCCCAGTTGGAGTCGCAGACCAAACCCGAGAACGGTTTGCCGCCGGGGGTGGGAGAATAGTATCGCAAAATGAGCCGCCGCCACAAGTTCTGGCCGCGATACTCGTTGCCGTGCCAGAATAGTATCAGTATCCGCGGTGTGCGAACCTCCTCGGCTGGATAAAGAACGGCGTGGAAGTCATCCATCCAGGCACCGAGCCTCACTCCGCCGTGATTGTCGCGTTCGAACTCCGCCTTCCAAGGGCCAGTCCATCCCAAACCGGCGATGATCCCTTCACCGCCGGCATCGAGGTTGAAGAACGGAAGCGATTCTACCGATGGACTACCGCTTGGGCCCGCCCAGGAAGTCGGAACTCCGTGTGATTCCAAGGTCAAGCTGGAGCCCGGGCCGAGCGTATCGGTCAAAGGCTCGAAATCGCGGTACTCGGCGTTGCTGCCCCTGGCGTGATGAATAACGACCGGACTCTGGCTGAACTCGATCAACGGTGCATCCAGCGCCCGCACCTTTTCCAGAATGGGCGTGTTACGGGTACCGGTGTTCTTGAAAGTAATCACCCATTCAACGGCGGGATATTGTCCATACTCGATGGCCTCGCATTTTACCTCGAGCCCGCTCTGCGAATCCGTGTAGGTCAGGGTATGGCGGGTGCGATTCTGGTCGAGAGAGGATTTCGAATGCCTGACCTGCCAGCTCTTTAACAGTTCGGATGAGGATAGCCCGCCATACACAAAGGAAAACGGCGCCACGGGCCTGTCGGCCAGAAAGCTTGATTCGACCCATTGTCGCGCCTGTCTTATCTCCGCGTCGGTCCCGTGGGAGGCCTCTGGCGGCTGATTTGCAGCCCGGTTATCAACCGGGCTGGACAATGCCCATGCCAGGAGTCCGACGGCTGAAACTGTTCCGAATTTGCCAAGCCCAAGCGGCAATCGTTGCGAGTCAAGGGCTTCTCTCATTGGCTCGATAGCGGCGGTGGAATGCATAAGTAACCACATTCTATTCACTCGAAAGCAAGATGCAAGGTCGATTTAGATTGACGAATCACCACCGGCTGTCTAGAGGAAACGCCTTATGTTCAATACGCGGACTTTGTTTCACCGGTTTCTTGTCTCTGTCTTGTGTTCAACTCTGATACTCAGTGCCCGCGCGGAGGTGTTGCGTTTATCGGATATCTCAATTACCACCAACCGCCAGGTTGCCCTTGGACTGAGCACACAGCCGGGGCAGGCGTATGACGTCGAGTGGTCCTCGAACCTGGTCCAGTGGCAAATACTCTCCGGAACCACGGCGACCAGCAACCGGCTGGAAGTGTTGGACACCGAAACTGTGAATTCTCCCGGGCGGTTCTATCGGGCCAGGCTGCACGCCGCGACGAATGTGCCCAACCCGATTACCGTCACTGCCGAGTTCGACACGAACCGGAGCGGTTATTTTGTCATGCCAATCACCAAGAGCGCATGCAGTATTGCGGATACGAACGGCCTGGTTTACACGTTGTCGTTCCCGAGCAATGCCTTGCTCAGTTTCGAAAACGTTCGAATGACGGTCATCACGAATATCAATGAGCTTCCGCTGAACGGCGGGTTCATCGGTGGAGTAAAGATCGAGCCGGAGGGCCTTCGCCTGCTTCAACCCGCCACGCTGACGATTCAGGGTGTGAACGCCGGGTCAAACTCGCTGCCTCTGGGCTTCGCTTTCCAGGGCACGGGCGAGCAATTCCACCCGCACCCGATGACAATGACCAACCATCAAG
Organism: Candidatus Omnitrophota bacterium; assembly: GCA_023473405.1. Classification (GTDB taxonomy): domain Bacteria; phylum Verrucomicrobiota; class Verrucomicrobiia; order Limisphaerales; family UBA1319; genus JAMCZD01. Next base: position 10,898 of record JAMCZD010000215.1, on the reverse strand, counting down.
CGGTGATGCAAATCATGCGGTTCGCCAGTTACGGCGTTGGCCGGGGCCTTGCATCGGTGGCGGACCAACTGGCTGAAAGACGTCCGGAAGACACCGAACTGCAATTGGACCTCGCACTTGCGGTTGCCCAAATTAAAGGCGCCTTTTCTTCGGCTGCCGTTTCCTCGCATCACTCGGCAACCTTGCTGAGCCACGTGCAAGAGGGATCGAGTCTCGCCAACGGCGATGCGCCTGCCTCGGAGCCGGACCTGTATGAAATCATGGTTTCGCAATTCCAACAGGAGTTCGCCGGCTCGATCCTGCCCAACCTGCAAAAGGCGGCGGGTGACGACCAGGTCCTCGGAACCGCTCTGGGCAGCTATGCGTGGTGGCGTCAGAGCGCCGTCCAGTTCGCCGTCGAAGAAAGCTTGCAGGTTGAAATTGCCGCCGGTAATGACGCCGTGGTCGCGGCCATCGAAAACTGCATCTTTAACACCTCGCAGGAATGCCAGGATTCGCATCAGCTCTGGCTCATCCGCAAGCTCATCCAAGCCGGGCGATTGATGGAAAACCCATATTGGTCTGATTGCTTTGACGAGGGCTCGAAGCAAACCCTGCGACTGGATATCCGCAAATGCGCCACGTTCAACGTGAGCTGGGACAGCCGGACTGTATTGGACACCGAGCTGGGCCAAATCGTTTCCGAGGTCAAGGTGGATACGGTAAGTCTCGATTTTGGTGACGGCCCGCTCACCAGTCTGCATGGGCAAGGTTATTATGATTTCGTCGAGGTTACCTATCCGCCGGTCCCGCAGATCACCATTAGCGCAAATCCACAAGGATCGACCTTGCAGATTCTGGACGTGAGCATGGACCTGAATCCCCGGCTTCAGCAGAGTTTCAATCTGGACGGCGAACAGGTCCCCAATTCCGAGATTGTGAAGACCATGCGCATCGCCCTGAATCCCAACATCCTTGCCCAAAACATTCCGGCGGAGAATTTCACGGGTGTTATTCCCAAGGTCGGGACGGTGGACATGGGAAAGCAGTACTGGGCACTCGCCTGGGCTACTGTTCACTATAACGAACTGGTTATGCCTCTTTCCACCTACCCCGGCGCCTATGTCGTCACGGACTTAGACACCGGCGCAGATGATATTGTTGCCAAGAAGGACTACTTTGCCATCGTGACTGTCGGGGGACATCAGGCGTCGGAAACCACCAAGATCGACCTGCGCCACACCCCCATTCCTTGATGGTTTGCCGCGCGGGTAAGCATTGGGGCGAGCCACAGGTCGTTCCTGACCTATCCGGAGTATTGCCAAAACGACTTCGGACGCGAATAATCCTGTCATGTTGCGATTTGAAGATTGGGCGCTGCGGCTTCATCCGAAGGACGATGTGGCGGTGTTGAAACGCGGCCTGACAGCCGGTCAGGAATTGGGCAATGAAACCTTCCGGTTGTCAGCACGAACCTCGATCCCGCCAGGTCACAAGATCGCTTTGCTCGTGATTGCCGATGGCCAACCAGTGCGGAAGTACGGGCAAATCATCGGGTTCGCCCAAGGCGCCATCGCCCCCGGCGACCATGTCCATACCCACAACCTGGTAATGAAAGATTTCGGACGTGATTACCGGTTCTGTGAAGATACGCGTCCGGTTGATTATTATCCGCCCGAGCAAATGCGGTATTTCCAGGGGTTCACCCGGTCCGGGAGCCGGGTTGGGACGAGAAATTACCTCGCGGTGGTCTCGAGTGTGAACTGCTCGGCTTCGGTGTCTCGTTATGTCGCGGAACGGTTTAAGGGACCGGATTTGCGCCGCGATTTTCCGCACGTGGACGGCGTGGTGGCTTTCACGCACAAGTCGGGCTGCGCCATGCAACCGACCGATCCACATTGCCTGTTGCAAAGGGTACTGGCCGGCTTGGCCCGGCATCCGAACATCGCGGGTTACGTGATGATTGGTTTGGGCTGCGAGGTGAACCAGGTCTCCGTTCTGGTAAGAAACCATCGGCTGGACGCCCTTGAGCCAGGTGAACTGCCGCCCACATTCCTCAACATTCAAAATATTGGCGGGGTGCAAAAGACGGTTGAAGCCGGCGCCGCGGCTGTCGCCAAGCTCTTGCCCATTGCAAATGGCATGCGGCGGACCTCGCAACCGATCAGCAAACTGATCCTTGCCGAGAATTGCGGCGGTTCGGATGGCAACAGCGGTATTACGGCCAATCCCGCCCTGGGCGAGGCCTCGGATGAGTTGGTCCGGTATGGCGGGACATCTGTCCTGGCCGAAACGCCGGAGATTTACGGGGCTGAACACTTGCTGACCCGCCGCGCCGTTACGCGTGAAGTAGGCGAAAGACTGGTCCAGCTTATTCGTTGGTGGGAGAACCACGTGCGCCAATTCGGCGCCACCATCGACAACAATCCGACAGTCGGAAACAAGGAAGGCGGCCTGACGACCATTTATGAAAAAAGCCTGGGCGCAGTGGCCAAAGGCGGCCAGTCGCCCTTGGCCGCGGTATACCATTACGCCGAGCCGATTCTCACTTCCGGCTTTTGCTTCATGGACACCCCAGGTTACGATCCGGTGAGCATGACCGGCTTGGTGACCGGCGGATGCAATATCGGCGTGTTCACAACCGGACGCGGCAGTGTTTACGGCTGCAAACCCGCGCCCTGTATCAAGGCCGCTACTCACACCCCCCTCTTCCAGCACATGGAGGATGACATGGACTTCAATGCCGGGACCATTCTCGATGGGACGGAAACGGTGCGGCAGGCCGGGTTGCGGCTTTTCGAGAAAATACTATCCGTAGCCGGCGGTGAACGAACCAAGAGCGAGTTGGCCGGGATCGGAGACGAAGAATTCGCCCCATGGATGCTGGGACCGACCTTTTAATCAGCTAACCAACTGCCTGGTTCGCCATTCCTGGAAGGCCTCAATTTCAGTGTTAAAACTTTCAAATACCTTGTCGACATGCGCCAGGTTGTCTGAATCCGCTCCGGGCATCATTCCCGATTTGCTGTCTATACCCTTCAAATACCCATCCAAGGCAACCATGATGTGGGAAAAGGCGAGGACCGAAAGCGCCTGATACCGGTCCGCCAATGTCTCGCGTATGAGGTCGATGAGGATGCGGACGCGTTCCTGGACCGTTGGGCTATTGAACCGGTCCGGTTTCAGCTCATGGAGCTTGACCAGGAGCATTGAAATAAGCCATTCACCTCGACGGAGCTCGCCGACGGTCAGTTTGTTCAGACCTTCGAGACCAATGTATTTATTGAGATGATGCATAAATGTCCTTTCGATGCGTCGACACTGCGTCGGTATTTATTGGCTCATTGTGCTATATACTCCTACCTTACCTGATCGGGCAACGGCAGTAAATTGTTATTTTGATCGAAGCGCATCTCGCTGGCGCTACCCGAAACTTCCAGAATTCCGGTATGGTCCATCTGCTGGGCGTATGCCTCGGAAATCTCCAGCTTTTCCAAGGACAAGGTGTCCTTGATTCGAACCACCCTCGCCCGGCGGGTATCCGGCATGGCCAGCGTAGTCAAGGCCTGGACGATAGCCTCGTAGTCGGTATCGAAATGGATGGGTATCTTGCAGCTCTGGATGGTTAGCGCGGTGAGTGAATTGACGTAGCTGGTTGCCAGGTTGATGGCCTTTACCAAACGCGTGGTGGTGAAGTCGGCCAGGCCAATACCGATGGCGTTCCCGTGCGTTTCCGGTGTCAAATCGCGAACGAAAATGCGCCGAATGAATGGCGAATCGTCGTCGCGATGCAGGCTCGACGAATAACCTTGAATGCTCCGGCCGATGACGTTCGGGTCCATGCCAGTGCCGCTCACGTTCTTGCCCAATCGGTCCACAATGAGCAAATCGATGTCCAGGGACGGCAGCTTTGGCATCAAGCGCCATGCTTCTTCGAGCAGCGCCTTTTCGTCCTCCTCGATCGTCCCGGGTTTCAAGACCGCCAGGCGGGCAGTCTCGTGCCGCTGGTTTTCAAGAATGGCCACGCCGCCCAAAATGGGCGCCCGGTTTATGGCCAATCGTGCCATGGAAAGCAGGGCGTGCTCGTAACCCAAACGGCTGGCGACGGCGTGAAAGTTGACCGCCCCGGCCCGCTTGCCCAACCCAACCACGATCATCTTCATGATACCGCTGCCGGAAGCCCCTCCAAAATCTGTATGCGGCTTGACGCGATTCACGACAATTATGCCGTCGGCGCGCAATGCTGCCGTGCTGAAAAAGAGGTCAACGCCATCGTCGGTTGTTCCCAGCTTCTCGACCTCCATCGCGGACTCGATGGGCACTCCCAATTTCTCGGTTATCCCGTATCCGGCCAGCAACTCGCATTGCCCATCCGGAGTGGCGCCGCCGTGACTGCCCATGGCGGGAACGATGAACGGTCGGGCGCCCGCGCCTTTGAGAATGCCCAGCACCGACGTGACGATGCTGGCCAGGCTCGTGATCCCACGGCTGCCAACGGCCACCGCAATGCGCGCACCCGGCTTTAATCCGCGCAAAACGCCCGCTGAATCAAAGGCTTGTTGCAAGGTGGCACGGTTATCCAACGGAATTGACGCCGGATACTTCTGTCGCGCTTCGAGCATGCATGGAAAGGCGATATTTTGCATCATTTAAACAGACGGCTGAGGAATTGCCCTCGATTATCGCGGCACCGTGTTGGTGGCGGACGGGTTTTCCTTGGCCGCCAGGTTGCGCAAGAGCCGTTGCTTCAGGACTTGATAAGTGGCGTTGGTGACCAGGTCAAGATGCTGGCGCGCCTCAGCCAATTGCCCCGAATTCAGCTCGATCCGGGCCAGGTGGATATAAATGCCCTCGCGTTGAAAATCGTCTCCGGCAACTTTCAACGCATACTTCCACGCCGCCAAGGCATCCTCGTTGCGTGGCGGCTTGATTCCGTAATAGGTTTGCGCCAAATCGGTGGCCAGCACGAAATTCTCAGGATCAAGCTGCAAGGCCTTTCGATATAAATCAAGCGAACGGTCAAACACCTGTTGTTCGCTAATGTTATAAAATTGCATTGCGTCCCGGCGAAACAGGAAGGTGGTTGTGGCGAGGTTTTGATAATAAACCGGTTCTTTGGGATTCAGTTCGATGGCCTTTTGGTAATACGTGAAGGCGTTCGTTACCGGACCGCGATGGCCATAATAATTGGCCAGGTTATTCCAAGCCGCCGGATTCTTCGGGTCCAACTCGCGCGCCTTTTCCCATTGGGCCTTGGCCTCGGTCTCCTTGCCGGTATCATTCAAAAAACTGCCATACGCAAGTCGAGCGCGGACATGACCGGGGTGCAGCGCCAGGAAGTCTTCATATTCCTTGTCCACTGAATCAAACCGCTGCCGGATGCGCAAGGTCAGGGTGGCATCGCTGATCCCCGCCCCTTTCTCGGCAAAGGCGCGGTTCTCGCTTATCCATCGGTCCGCATCGGACTGAGCTGCGTCGTCATCGGCCAGCAGCTTCAAGTAATCCTTTTCCACCGGATCGTTCGGGTCGGGGATGCTGACGGAGATACCGGTGGTCTGAGCCACCAAGTTGCTCACCGCAACCGCTTGGTTGGTAGCCAAAACCGCCCCCAGCAGACCTATCAAGAGACTGTTCATGAACCGCCAGACTACCATACCGCCATTCCCAGGGCAATCCCATTGCGGCAAGGCACCGCAGTTCCCGATATGCCGCATCTCGAGTTCTGTCCTTCGATTGCCGCCGGTTTTCCAAGCACTCTTGGCGGCAAAGCGGATGACCAAGTGAGAGACGAAGTGAAATAAAGCTTCATAATGAAAAACTGCGGACTAAACGTTCGGCCACACCTGGATAGACTTTTGCCCTCTTCCGGCTATAATGGGACCATGACTTTAGAGGATCATCTCGGGGACATTCTTCGCAAGGCGCGGCGTGGCGCGAATGTCACATCCGCCGCGGCTGCACGGGCCGCCGGCTTGACCGAAGCCGAGCTTGCGTCACTCGAGGCAACCGGTGAGACCGTGAAACGGCCCAACTTGGATGCCCTGGCGGCGTTACTTAATCTGGATGGCCGCCGGTTGTTGGAGATTGCCAATGGCTGGCTCCCGAGCACGGTGGACCTGAGCCGTTGGCGTGAGGTGCGCCAAATCGCTACCTCCCGGGGCGACAACACGGTGAATTGCTACCTCGTTTGGGACGAAGTAACCCGTGAAGCCGCCCTGTTCGATGCCGGCTGGGAGGCGCGCCAGGTGCTGTCGCTGCTGGCGCGGAACAGGCTCGATCTGAAGTACATCTTCCTCACGCATTTCCACGATGACCACGTAGCCGCCCTGGACGATCTTCGAGCGCATTCCCCGCACGCCCGCATACGGTCGAACTCGGCTGACGCCCCGCCGGACCAGCGGAATCGGCCCAACGATTTTATCCACCTCGGCAACCTGCGAATCACGAACCGCGAAACCCCGGGCCATAGCCCCGACGGGGTGACCTATGTGGTGGGTGGCTTTCCCGAAGACGCCCCGCATGTGGCGGTGGTCGGCGACGCCTTGTTTGCGGGATCGATGGGGTACGGATTTCAGTCGTCCGATCTATTGCGGAAAAATGTGCGCGAGCAAATCCTCACCCTGCCGCCCGCGACCTTGCTCTGCCCCGGTCACGGCCCGTTGACAACCGTGGCCGAAGAAAAGGCGCATAATCCATTTTTCGGCTGATGCAAGTTGCTCGCGAGCGTCCGGCGAATTTCAACGCACAAACCCCTGCGCCTTTAACCAGTAGAGGCAATCCTTGGTCCACGGGTGTCCATTGCCGAGGCCGATGCCGTGCGGTCCCTTCTGGTAAATATGGAGGTCAAAAGGCACCCCGTTCTTGCGAAGCGCCATCGCAAAGTCGACGCTGTTTTCCATCTTCACCGATTTGTCCTCGTAGGTATGCCAAATGAAACAAGGCGGGGTCTGAGGCGTAACCCGCAATTCATTCGAGAGGTCGCGGATCAATTCCGGCGACGGATGATCACCGAGCAGGTTCTGTCTCGAGCCCATGTGCGTGTTGGGTCCCATGGTGATGACCGCATAACACAAGATGCCCAGGTCAGGACGCGAACTTTGGCGCTCGACCGGGTCCGCAGCATCCGGCTTTCCCATATCAAAATGCGTCAGCAAGGTCGACGCCAAATGGCCGCCGGCGGACGATCCCATGATGCCAACTCGTTTGGGATCAATCTTCCATTCCGCGGCATTGGCGCGCACCAACCGAACCGCTCGAGCGGCGTCTTCGAGCATAGCCGGGTGGCGATACCCATCCGAACCGAGCCTGTACTTCAGCACGAAACCGGCCACGCCATGCTGGTTCAGCCAAAGGGCATAGTCCTTGCCCTCATAGCTGGCCAGGCCTCCGTAGCCGCCCCCGGGACATATCACTATCGCCGCCCCCGTCGCCAAAGCCGGGTCCGGCAAATAGGGGGTCAATGTCGGGATATCTTTTTCCTGATTTCCCAACGCGCCGGGGGCGCCATTCGGCCAGAGCGGTACGGGGGTTTCAGACGCGGCGCGAAGGGATAACGGCATCAGGATCGCGATCAAACAGGCAAGGCAATTTTTCATCATAAGATAACGTTCATGCTTTTGGGAAAGAAAGCTTACGCCGGCTCGGTTTTTATTCAATAATGATCGAGCTGGCGTCCGATGCTGCGCCGCTTTCATTGACACTTCCATTCCCCCCGGGTACGTTCGCTGCAGACAATGTTTCAGCTCGTTGCTCCATACAAGCCGGCCGGCGATCAACCTGCAGCCATCGCCAAACTGACTGAAGGCATCCTGGCTGGTGTGAAACATCAAACGTTGCTCGGTGTGACCGGTTCCGGCAAGACCTTTACCATCGCCAACGTCATCGCCCAGGTCAACCGTCCGACCCTGGTCATTTCGCATAACAAGACCTTGGCGGCGCAGTTGTATGCCGAATTCAAAGGGTTCTTCCCGCACAACGCCGTCGAATATTTCATCAGCTATTTCGATTATTACCAGCCCGAGGCTTACATGCCGAGCACGGACACTTATATCGAGAAGGACTCGAGCATAAACGAGGAGATCGAACGATTGCGGCTGTCGACGATGAGCTCGTTGTTCGCCAGGCGCGACGTGGTCGTTGTGGCCAGCGTGTCCTGCATCTACGGAATCGGGAGCAAGGAAGACTACGAGGCCCTGGTCATTCCTCTGCAAGTCGGCCAGGAAATCACCCGCGACCAGTTCCTTTCCCGATTGGTTGATCTGCAATACAATCGCAACGATATCGAGTTCGCCCGCGGTCAATTCCGCGTGCGGGGAGATACCGTCGAGCTGTGCCCGGCTTACACCGAGGATGCGCTCCGGGTCGAATTTTTTGGCGACCAGATAGATCGCCTGACTCGCTTTGCCCCGCTGACCGGCCACTTAATCGAGCCGCTGAACGCCGTCACCATCTATCCTGGCAAGCAATTCGTCACGCCCGCTGACAAGATCAAACGCGCCGTGCTCACCATCCGCGAGGAACTTACCGAGCGGATCGCCTGGTTCGAAAAAAATAACAAATTGATCGAAGCCCAGCGCATCAAAATGCGCACCGAGTACGACCTCGAGATGATGCTGGAGATGGGTTTTTGCTCCGGCATCGAAAACTACTCGCGCCACTTGAGCGGGCGCCCGCCCGGCTCGCGTCCATGCACCCTGCTCGATTTCTTTCCACCGGATTACCTGCTGGTGATCGACGAGTCGCACGCCACCATCCCCCAGTTGTACGGTATGTATGCCGGCGATCACTCGCGCAAAACCGTCCTTGTCGATTTCGGTTTCCGCCTCCCCAGCGCTCTCGATAACCGCCCGCTGAACTTCCCGGAATTCCAACAGATCCAAAACCAGACCATCTATTGCAGCGCCACTCCCAATGAGCGGGAAATCGGCTGGTCCGAGGGCGGGGTCATTGAACAAATCGTGCGCCCCACCGGGCTGATCGATCCCAAGGTCACCGTCAAACCGTTGGCCGGCCAGATTGACGACCTCATTAATGAGGTCCGCCTCCGTGCCGAAAGGAAAGAACGAACGCTCGTCACTACTTTGACCAAACGGACCGCCGAGGAGTTGACCGATTACCTGCACGATATCGGGATCAACGTCCGTTATCTCCATAGTGAGATCGATGCCATCGAACGCGTGGAAATCCTGCGCGCACTGCGCAAAGGCGAGTTCGACGTCCTTGTGGGCATCAACCTGTTGCGGGAGGGATTGGACATCCCGGAGGTGTCGCTGGTGGCTATTCTCGATGCCGACAAGGAAGGCTACCTCAGATCGACGACCAGCCTGATCCAAACCGCCGGTCGCGCCGCCCGCCATCTGAATGGCGAGGTGATTCTCTATGCCGATGTCATGACCAACAGCATCAAGAAGTTCCTGGCCACGGCCGATTACCGCCGCCAAAAACAGCTCGCTTACAACCAGATCCATCACATCACCCCGCGCAGCGTCAGCCGGGCGGTCGAGGATAGCCTGGCGATACGCCGCGTCGGCCAGGAACGCGCCGCCTCGGTTATCAATGATGCCGGTGGAAATTTTGACGTTACCGAGGTCCTGCGCGAACTCGAAACCGAGATGCTCGATGCCGCCAATAACCTCGAGTTCGAAAAGGCCGCCCTGTTCCGCGACCAGATAAACGAACTCAAACGCGGTACAACGCTCACGCCAGCCGAAATCCGCGCCGAACCTGTCAGCTATCGAAAGACAAGAAACCAAACCCATAACTGACCTATGCCATTACTCAAATTATATCTTCCCGCCATGCCCGCGGAAGAAAAGGGCCGCGAATTGCTCGCGGCGCTCTCGGCCATCGTGACCGAATGCACCGGTAAACCGGAACAATACGTCATGACCACCCTCCATCCGGGTTCGCTCATGATGTCCGGGCAACCAGGAGCGGCTGCCCTGGCTGAAATCCGAAGCATCGGCGGGCTCACCCCCGATGTGAACCGGCAAATCTCGCGAAAGGTATGCCATTTGCTCGAACAATCGCTCGGCATTCCTCCCAATCGCGTCTACTTAAACTTCAAAGAGCTTCGGGCGGGCGACTGGGGCTGGAACAGCAACACCTTCGCATAAAACCCCCATATGTGGAGTGCGCCGGCAGAGCGAAGCGGCATCGTGCTTCGCTTGCCATCGCACTCCAAAGAAAGATCGTCTGACGTTCCCCTGCCCTATTTCTTGGGAAGGTCTTCTTTCTTGATCACTTCGATCTTGGCGCCATTCTTGATTTCAGCGGCCGATGGCACCTTGATGATGTCGCTGGTGACAGGCGCATTGGTCACCGCAACCGGCGGCTTAACGGAAAGCAATTCAACCTCGAAAATCAAGGTCGCCTCGGGACCAATCTTTGGGCCGTGCCCGAGTTCGCCATAAGCCAGGGTGGGCGGGAGGAACAGCTCCCATTTGGCGCCGGGCTTCATTAATTGAAGGGCTTCGGTCCAGCCTTTAATGACGCGGTTCAGAGGGAAAGTGGCAGGCTGGCCGCGCTGGTAGGAGCTGTCAAACTCGGCACCATCAATGGTTGTGCCTTTGTAATTGACGGTTACGGTGTCGGTTGCCTGTGGATTTTCACCTTTGCCTTCGGTGATCACCTTGTATTGCAATCCATCGGGCAGTGTGACGACGCCCGGTTTGACTTTGTTGGCAGCCAGGAATGCCTCGCCTTCCTTTTTATTCTTTGCACCTTCTTCCTTCCGTTTCTCCTCTACCTTGGCTCGCAATTCCTTTTGGTAATCCATCAGGGTTTGGTCCCTTTCCTTTTCCGTCATCAAGGTCGGTGTTCCGGCCAGGCCATCCTTCAGGCCGAGCATGACGGTGTCCAAATCCACGTCGACGCCTTGCTCTTTCCAGATTGTTCCCAGTCTCACGCCAATCTGCCGC
>JAMCZD010000290.1 GCA_023473405.1 Candidatus Omnitrophota bacterium | reverse complement strand
CGTCTTTAATCCCCAGGATGATTTCCACGGGAATCCACATGTGTTTGATCAACCTGGTTTTGATGTTGAAGCCCGCCTGCTCCATAGCCTGTCCGACGTATATGGGCCGGCAGTCCACGAATTTGGGGAAATGCTTATGGGTCCACTCGAAAACCTTGACTAATGCGTCGCCGGGTCCCTGCTTGGACATCCCCACCACCACTATCCGGCCGCCCGAACGCAGCACCCGCCCGCACTCGCCCAGGACACGCGGAATTTCCGGCGTATCGAATAACTCGAGGGTGAAGCTCATGAAAACGGCGTCCATGCTGCCCGCGGTATAGGGCAGGCGCGTCGCATCTCCACAACGCAGCCTGCACCGTCCCAACAGGCCTGCCTGAGCCAGGTTCTCCCGGGCCATCCGGACCATTTGGTCCGATAAGTCAAGGCCGAATACTGTTCCGGACGGCCCCACCGCTTGCGCCAAAGCCGCCAGGCAATGGCCGGTTCCGAAGCCTGCCTCGAGCACCTTCTCGCCCGGCCTGGCCTTAAGCAGGGATAGCCCGGCTCGCCGCACCGGCGCCTCGCTGCGTTCGGACAGCAAGTCGTATACGCGGCTGATCTTATTATAGAAGGCCTTGGTTTGGGTTCGGGACTGGAAGACCCGCAAGACGTCCGTGGGGGCCGCTGCGGGTGGCTTTGAAGCGGTTGTTTTGGCTGGTTTCATGGATTGCGCGTTTCTCATTAATCGACGCGAAAGCCGAGCTGTTCGCCCAGGGATCGAAACTGCTGGAGCCAGCGTTGGGCATTCTCGTCGCCCTGGCCGGCTCGAGCACGGAAATCGGGACCCGCCGAATGCAACAGGTGGTAACAGGTGTTTTGCGCCGCCCACAAATTGACTTCGAACGACAACGAACGCGCCAGCTCGGCCACACTGTTGAGGCGTTGGAGCAAGACCAGGTCTTCCGGCTGATTCTTGAATTGCAGGCTCAGGCGATTCAAATTGCCCTCGAGCGCAAATGCCAGCTCATTGGTGTCCAGGGGCACATTGCCGCGCTCGCACTCCACCAGCAGGGCCCGAACGCGGTCGAGGTCAATGGCATCGCTCTCGAATTGGCGGCGCAACTCGCTGTTCAGCACCACCTCGACGGCCGCCTCGAGCGCCTTGGGGGCCGGGGCGGGCAAATCAGCCAGGAACCGCAAGAGAGGCGCGTATCGATCGGTAATCAGCCGGAAGGTATTGTAAATGTCGTCTCGGGTCGAGACGAGGATTTGATTGAGCACCTTGCGCTGCTCGTCGCGGAAGAGATTCTTGAGTGTGTAGTGCGATTCGCCGAACTGTCGGTCCATGATCCGGATGATCTGGGGAAAATCAGCCCGGTCAAAGGCCTCCTTGATCTCGCGCAACATAGCGGCGAAAGCCTCGGGCCCTTGGTAAAGCCGCACACCGCAATTCAGATTGTGGTCTCCAAGATGTAGCACCGCATAAGTGACCACGTCTGAATTCCGCGTGATCTCGAAAGCAACCTTGATCGAGCCAATGGCCAGCCGCGCATTGCCGGTGGTAAAGAGCTGGTGGTCCTGCCGCTTGATCGTAAAGGCGTAGATGCGCGCCTCTTCCGGGTAGGACTCGAACAGCGAACTGGCGGCATAGTGGGCGCCGACTTTCTCGCGGTCCACTATGGCCGGCTTCACAAAAAGCTCGTAAACGCGCCGGCCGTCGCGATGGTCGCGGATATTGCTTTTCGCCTTGCCCAAGTGCCCGAGAAACCCCGGTTCGAGGTCTTCGCCCAAGAGGTCTTTGGCCAATTGTATGGCACGCGCGGCGTATTGAATGATCTGGACAGTCTCGATCCCGGAGATTTCATCAAAGAACCATCCGCAGCTCGTGTACATGAGCATGGCATGCCGCTGGAGCTCCAACAACCGCAAGGCGTTGACTTGGTCGGCCTCGGCCAGTTCACGCAAGGCGTGCTGGCGAAAGAACGCCGACATGTTCTCCAGCGAGCGGTCCAGGATCACGCTGATGTAATCGTCGCGCGCCGCCCATGGGTCCTTGAAAAACTTGCGTGCCTCGGCGGCATAACGCGGGGCAAGCTGATCGCGCAGCCAATCCATCGCCACTCGCAAGGGCCGCCGCCAGTGTTGATTCCACCCGGGGCGTCCGCCGGAATTGCAGCCGCAATGGCTGTTCCAGCGCTCGATTCCATGGTTGCAGCTCCAGGAGGTTTTCTGATGAATCTGCGCCTCGTGATCGGGCTTATGGGCAGCAAGGAATTCGCCGTAATTGGTCAATCGAATCCCGCGCTCCGCCTCGAGGAAATGCAACGCATAGGCGAGGGCCATCTCGCCGTGCCGATGGTGGTGTCCATAGGTCTCGCCGTCAGTGGCGATGTGCACCAATTGGTCCCAATTGCGGCCGTCGTCAAACCCGTCCATAAGCCGGCTGGCAAATCTATCACCGCTGGCTAGCAATCGCTCGAAGGCAACGGCTTGTGACACCGGTGCGTCATAGAAGAAAACGGCGATCGATTGGCCGGACGGCAGGTTCACCTGGTACGGCCTCGAGGGGTCTACTCGCCCGCCGTTGACGTCCTGCCATCGGTGCGAGCCGAGCGGGCGCACCCGGCTTGCCTGATGCGGCGACAAGATGGTGAACTTGATGCCATGCTGCGCCAGAACCGCAAGCGTATCGTGGTCCACTGCTGTCTCTGGCAACCACATGCCTTCCGGTTTGCGACCGAATCGGGACTCGAAGTCGCGCACGCCCCAAATCACCTGAGTCCGCTTGTCACGCGGGGACGCCAGGGGCATGATCATGTGATTGTAGCATTGGGCCAGGGCGGATCCGTGCCCCGAGAAACGCTCCTGGCTCTGCTTGTCCGCGTCCACAATAGCGTGATAAACGTCGGGGGCGTTTTGCTTCATCCACGCCAGCAGGGTCGGTCCGAAGTTGAAGCTGATCTTCGAGTAATTGTTGACGATGCCGCTGATCCTGCCTTCGCTGTCCAACAGTCGCGCCACGGCATTCGGCGAGTAACATTCGGCCTTTACCCGCTCGTTCCAGTCATGATACGGATGCGCCGAGTCCTGCAATTCAACCGCTTCCAACCATGGATTTTCGCGTGGAGGTTGATAAAAGTGACCGTGAATGCAAATGAACTTTTCCATGCTGCCGTTCACGCAATATCGCAACCGGCAAAGGCAGGTCCTCTGGCGGAGAGGACTCCGGCTCCGCCGCTGGCCGCGCTAAAGCTAATCCATCACGCCAGCTTCCGATACGATGCGTCCGTATAATATTAACGATCTTGGTGTGATGTCCAGTTTCGTCCCGCCTCCGGTGGTAATTTCTTCGTATATTCCGTTTCGCGGTCCGCCCCAACGCGAATCGGCGGAGTTCAGCAGCAGGCGCCAAGTGCCGCAAGTAAACGGCAGGTCAACAGCCCGTGTCCGGTCCCCAAAGGCCAGCACGAGCACTGCCTCGTCCGCACCATGCCATTGGCGAACGAACAGTATCCGCTCGGGTTCGAAAGGAACGACCTCGATGGTATCCTTTTCCGCCGAGGCGATGGCAGGCTGCAGTTTTCGGAGACGCAGCAGCTCGCGGTAAAAATCGAGCAGCAATCGATGCGGTTCCCGGGCGGCAAGTTCATGTCTGAGTTTGCACTGTAGAAAGGTCGCGTCATTCTGCGGATCAGGTATCTCACCCTGCCATCCGAACGCGGCGAATTCCTCGAGCCGCCCTTGGCGCACCGCCTCGATCAAGTCCGAATCGCTGTGCTCAACGAAATACTGGAACGGCGCCGGCTCCCCATATTCCTCGCCCATGAAAAGCAATGGGATGAAGGGAGAAAGCAGCGTGGCGCCCGCGGCCAATTTCAGTCCCTCAAATGACAAGGACGCGGCCAGCCGGTCGCCCCGCACGCGGTTGCCGACCTGGTCGTGGTTTTGGCTGCACACGACAAACTGTTTTGCCGGGTTCAAACGCGGGTTGCTGCCGTGCCGGCGCCGGCGATAATTGGAGTATTGCCCGGTAAAGGCATACCCTTGGCGCCAGGCTTTCGCCAACCTTTCCATAGTGCCGAAATCGGCGTAATAACCGCCTCGTTCCCCCGTCAGCAAGACATGGACGGCATGATGAAAATCATCAGTCCATTGGGCGTCCAAACCATAGCCGCCCAGGGACGGCGGCAGGATATGACGCGCCATGTTCATATCGCTTTCCGCAATCAGGTGGAACCGGCGGTTCAACGCCTCTGATTGACGATGGCAAACAGCCGCCAATTCCTCGAGAAATGGCGTCGCCGAGAAATCGCAGATCGCATGGACCGCATCTAGCCGGAGGGCGTCGATGTGGAAATCAGTCTGCCAATACAATGCGTTCTCGATAAAAAACCGGCGCACCTCGTCGCTGTCGGGCCCGTCAAAATTCAATGCCTTCCCCCACGGGGTATGGTAGCGATCAGTGAAGTAGGGCGCGAAATCGGCGAAATAATTACCCTCCGGCCCAAGGTGGTTGTAAACCACGTCCAGCACCACCGCCAACCCAACCTCGTGAGCCGCGTTTACTAACCCCTTCAGACCGCCCGGTCCGCCATAGGAATTCTGCACCGCAAACGGGTACACACCGTCGTAACCCCAGTTGCGCCTTCCGGGGAATTGCGCGACGGGCATCAACTCGAGGGCGGTAATTCCCAGCTCTTTCAGGTAACCCAGGCGCGGTACGACCGCCGCAAAAGTGCCTTCCGAACTGAAGGCGCCCACATGCAGCTCGTATATGGCGTATTCGCGCAACGGAAGGCCAAACCACCGGTCGTCCTTCCAGGAAAATCTCGAATCCACCACCCGCGACGCATGATGGACCCCGTCCGGTTGGAAACGCGAGGCCGGGTCCGGCCGCTCCAACCGGCCATCGAGCCGATATAAATAGTCCACCCCGGGCGGGACGTCCTCGAGCACGCCTTCGTGGTAGGCGCGGTCTTTCCGGGCCAGCGGCACGAGCCGCCTCTGCGCTCCTTGTATAGCCACCTCGACCAGCCTGGCCTTGGGCGCCCAAACGCGAAAGCGACAACGGTTCTCGCCCAAATAATCCGCGCCCAGGGTTGGCAGCTCAGGTTGCATGGTGATCATGCCAGTCCCAATTTCAGGTCCTTTTCGCCCTTTTCGTCCTTCAGGTCATTCTCCTCATGGTCAACCACTCCCTCCCGACTCTCCTCGTGTCTGAAAAATACCGCCGCCAATGGCGGCAAGGTAATGGTCAGGAAACAAGGTTGGTTATGCCAACAGAAAGGGGCGGCATCGACTCCGCCGTAATTGCCTTGACCGCTGCCCCCGTAATCCTGGGCGTCGCTATTCAACGCTTCCCGCCAAAAACCGCCTCGGGGAACTCCCACCCGGAACGAGTGCCGGACCACAGGGGTAAAATTGACCAGGACGAGGACCGGCTCCTGGCCGTCAAGGCGCAGCCAACTGAGGGTGCTTTGTTCGGCGTCATCGCAATTAATCCATTGAAAACCTTCCGGCTGACAATCGTGCACATGCATGGCGGGTTCGCTTCGGTAGAACTGGTTCAAGTCTTCCAACCACCGCTGCAAGCCGTGGTGGAGCGGATGCTCGAGCAGGTGCCAATCAAGGCTGACCTCGTGGTACCACTCGTTCCATTGGCCGAATTCATCGCCCATAAACAGTAATTTCTTACCTGGTTGACCATACATCAAGCCAAAGAGCAAACGCAGTTGGGCGAACTTTTGCCATTCATCGCCCGGCATTTTGCGCAGCAGTGAACCCTTTCCATAAACCACCTCGTCGTGCGAAAGCGGCAGCACAAAATTTTCCTTAAAGGCGTATAATCCGCGGAAGGTCAATTCGTTGTGGTGGTATTTCCGATAGACAGGATCACGGCTCAGGTAAAGGAGCGAATCATGCATCCAGCCCATGTCCCATTTGTAATCGAACCCAAG
>JAMCZD010000328.1 GCA_023473405.1 Candidatus Omnitrophota bacterium | reverse complement strand
GTCGGGCCGGCGCTCGCTCCGCCGATTTGGAAATCGGCGACACAGCCGGTTTGGAAACCTGCGCCACATCCAGCGGGCCAGCTTTCCAATAATCGAATCGGTCCATAGCCATCCTCTAATTCTTCAGACTAAACACCAGGGTTGGATCGAGCGGGTAGCGTCCGAAACGTTCGCCGTAGATCGCCAAGCCGCCGGGGAGTGAATCGTCCACTTCGAAGCGGATGACCAATTCCTTGGCGGCTGCGGCGGCCTCGAGGGCGGAGGGAGGGATCGAGGCCTGGATGAGGTAACCGTAGGAGCCGGCCTCGCGCAATTTGCGATCGTGCTTTTGCGAGAACCACGAGAGTATCCCGCGGTGATCGGCCGGATCGTCGGGCAAATCGAATTGGCCGGCCGATTCACCCGCCACCCGCACCCGCACGGCGCTCGGGAAGCACACGGTATCGGTCATCGGATACGAGTTCGGATTCAGGCTGGGATCAAGATTGCCTTTGCCGAGCATGTAATCGCCCGACTGTTGTTTCGAGTCCTTGAGGTCTTTGCCGAAGAGCTGCTTGGCCGAGGCCTCGAATATCAGGGAGGCCCCCGCAACATCCGAGACCGCCAGTTGCTCGGGCCAGGGAATGCGATATTCGAAGTAGCCATGGCCCGCCCCGTTGACCTTGAGTCCATCGAGAACGTCCCATTGTTTGAGCGACCAATCGGATGCCTTGAAGCTGTTGGGCGCGAACCGCACGACATACGATTTGGCGCCATGATCAGAAAGGGTTTCGTGGCGCGGCGATGGGCCGTCGCCGACCAGGAAGGTGGTGAAATTCCGGTGCAAGACATTACCCGCTGAATCTTCCAAAAAGAGTGACAGGACGGCCAGGGCCGGTTTGGCCGGCATGGAGACGGTCTGCGGTTCGAGTTCCTGCGAGAGCCAGGGTTTGAAGGGCACCGTTCGGTATTCGCTCGAATAGTATTCACGCTGGCCCAGGGTGTTCCATCCGGTGAGCAGGGCGCGCAGGCGCAGCTTCGAGCTGGGCGCGTGATCGGTCATAAACGAGGCCCACAGCGGAACGGAAACCTGTTCACCCGGTTTGACGGCTTTGCAGAGTTCGCTGCCGGTCGAGATATAAAAGGGCGAATGGAGGTCGCGCAGGCTCATGCCGGGCACGATCTCGCCGAGCCCGGTGAATTTTCGGCTGCGATCGTAGCGATAGTAGCCGTTCCATTCGTTGATGACGTCGTGGTGTTCGGTGTAGAGCCAGCCGCAAATCTTCGGATGGCGGCGGAACTCATTCATCATGATGTGATAGTCCCAGCTCCAGTCCACGTCGCCGGTGCTGCCGTCGTAACCCCAGACATTGCCGCACTCGCTGTTGAGCAGCGGTTGATGGCCTTGAGCCCTGGCGCCGATGAAATTCCATTTCGAACCGGGGAACGTATCGCGGGTGACCTGGTCGAGTCGATTCCGCCATTCGTAACCCGGCAGGTAATCATGCCACGAATTTATATCGGTTTCCACGTGGTCACGGTTGCAGGCCGAGTTATCCTCGACCAGGCGGGTCGGATCGAGTTGCTTGGCCAAATGATACACCGACGCCACCCAGTCCTGGGTTTCGGGCAGATAAACATTGTGGTTGTCTTTTTTGGTGAAGAGTCCCCACGTCTCGTTGAACGATACCCAGGCGAAGATGGACGGGTGATTGTAGTCGCGCTTGATCATCCCCCGAAGCGCGGACTCGATCTCGCCCCGCATCTCGGCGTCGGGCTGACCCCAACTGTTCGGCACATCGGCCATCAGCAACAATCCAAGGCGGTCCGCCCAATAGAGCTTGCGCGGCACCTCGATCTTGATGTGCAGGCGGTTGGCATTGAGGCCGATCCGCCTTGAACGCAGGATTTCGTCCCGCATGAAGGCGTCGCTCGGGTAGGTGTAGAACCCCTCGGGATGATAGCACTGGTCGAGGGTCATCTTGAGATAGACCGGTTTGCCGTTCAAGGCGATGTAAGGAAAGTCCGTCCCGGGAAGATTCATCACGCTGATTTTTCTCATGCCGAAGTAAGTCGAAAGCCGGTCTTCGCTCCCACCGGTTTCCAGCGTGGCCGCGACCTCGTAAAGGAACGGGTCATCGAGCGACCATAAATGGGCGGGGGAAACCGGGACATCGAATTGAGCCTGGTCGGCTCCTGCCGGGACGGCATGGGTTACGGGTGGCAGGTTGCCGGTCTTGAATTGCAGGCGCAATTCCGTTCCGTCCGGTGCGGGGGCATCGAGCCGGGCGATGACGGTCACTGTCGATTGGTCCACATCTGGCGCGAAATGGAGGCTCTCGAGATAGACTTGCGGGCGTGCTTCGAGGTAAACGGTCTGCCAAATGCCGCGGGCGTTG
Organism: Candidatus Omnitrophota bacterium; assembly: GCA_023473405.1. Lineage (GTDB taxonomy): Bacteria > Verrucomicrobiota > Verrucomicrobiia > Limisphaerales > UBA1319 > JAMCZD01. The sequence goes on along the minus strand of JAMCZD010000328.1, from coordinate 3,563 downwards.
CCATAGCCTTGTTTGCCTTCGAGCTTGAATGGGCGCGGCGCGTCGTCCACCCGCAAGACCAATCGCTGGTCGTGGCCCGCCTCGAGGCGCGGCGTGAGTTCAAACTCGAACGGCGTATAGCCGCCGCGATGCATCCCCAACGGCTGCCCATCGAGCCAGGCCTGGGTCTCCCAATCGCAAGCGCCTATCACGAGAAACACCCGCTTGCCTTTCCAGTCCTCCGGAACTCTGATCGTGCGCGAATACCAGGCGATAGGCGCCTTGTCGGCAACCTTCGACAACGCCGATCCCCAGGGGAACGGCACCATGATCGTGTCCGGGAACCCGGTTTGGCCGTCATACCACTTTTCACTCAGCCCGGCATTGGGGCCGTCAAACCGGAATTGCCAGGGGCCATTGAGATTTTGCCAGATCGGACGCTCGAAGTCCGGACGCGGATGTTCCGGGAGCGGGATGGAATCGGCGCCACCCGCCGCGAAAACGGCAGCCGCAAACAGACTCAGCGTGATTACCCAACACTCATCGAGGCGAGACGCAAAACAGGGTCGTTTCATTGGCGCGGATTCTATGTCGGCCAGAAAACACGTCAATATTATCAATTGATTCTCAGACTTTATCCCTATTTGGAAGAGGAAGATATTGACGAGGCGCTGGCTTTCGCGGCGTGGCGCGTGGAGGAGCGCGAATTGCCTCTACCATCAGCATGAAATTCCTGCTGGATATGAATCTGACCCCGGATTGGGTGTCCATAATCCGGTCTGGCGGGTACGAGGCGGTGCATTGGTCTTTGGTGGGCAATCCGCGCGCTAATGATAAGGAACTGATGGCTTGGGCACGGACCCACGGCTATATCGTATTCACCCACGACTTAGACTTCGGAACTCTGTTGGCGACTACTGAAGCTGAAGGCCCAAGCGTCAATCCGAACACAAGACGTAACTCCCAGTGTGCAAAGCATGATGCTTCTGGCCGCCTTGGCCCAATTTGAGGACATTTTGAAAGAAGGGGCTCTGATCACTTTGGAAGAGGCAAGATCACGAGCGCGGATACTGCCCTTGAAATGATCCTCCGTGACACAGCAGACAAGGAAATCTGCTAAGATGAGACTCGAAAGTCCGCGCTCAGATCAACTTTAGCTGCGCCCCCGAAATAAATTGAGGATTGAGAATCGGTTATTTTTCATTGAAGAAAATCAGCGCCGCCATTGCCCAATCCTGCCACGGCCTTTCCACTCTGGATTCAATTCCCAAATCCCAAATCCCAAATCCCAAATCCCAAATCCCATTTGCCATACCACCGTTTTGCTGCTGAAATAGTCGCCCATACAACATACCCATCGAGAAACATTATGAAGCACTCGAGTCATTCCTACTCGCGCCGTGAGTTCCTCGCCGTGGCGGGCGCAACCGGCGCCGGCATCGGCCTGGCGGCGGCAGCCGGGCCGGCCAATCCCCAACCCGTGATTCCTCGAGCCAAGCCCGGCCAGCAGCGGGTGTTCGGACTCGAGTTCCCGCCCATGGACACCGTCCGGATCGGGTTCATCGGTGTTGGGAGCCGCGGGACCGGTCTTCTGGGCAACTTGCTCGAGACCGACGGTGTCCGGATCAAGGCGGTGTGCGATCTGGTGCCGGACCGGGTAAAGAGCGCCCAGCGGCAAGTTGTCGCCAAGGGGCAGCCCGAGCCGGCCGGTTACGTGAAGAACGAGACCACCTTCGAGGAACTCTGCCGGCGCGACGATCTCGACCTGGTTTACATCGCCACCCCGTGGGACTGGCACGTCCCAATGGCGGTCAGCGCCATGCGGCAAGGCAAGCACGCGGCGATTGAAGTGCCGGCGGCGATGACCCTCGAGGAGTGTTGGGAGTTGGTGGATACCGCCGAGCAAACACGCCGTCACTGCCTGATGCTCGAGAATTGCTGCTACGGCGAAACGGAATTGCTGGTCCTCCGCATGGCGCGCCAGGGGGTTTTTGGCGAACTGACCCACGGCGAGGCGGGTTATCTCCACGAGCTTCGGGATTACCTGTTGACCGATTCGAGCGCCACGAACTGGCGCCGCGACTTCATCGCCACCCGGAACGGCAATCTCTATCCCACCCATGGGCTCGGTCCCGTCGCCCAGTACATGGGCATCAACGCCGGCGACAGGTTCGACTACCTCGTCTCGGCAAGCTCGATGGAGCAGGCCCTGAGCCGCCGGTGCGCCGCAATTCCCGCCGGGAATCCGCGCCGCGGACAGCACTTTGCCTGCGGCGACATCAATACCTCGATCCTCAAGACCGCCCTGGGCCGAACGATCGTGGTTCAATTCTCGCTGGTCTTATCCCGTCCCTACAGCCGCATCAATTTGATCGCCGGCACCAGCGGCACCTTCTGCGATTACCCGCCCCGCCTTCATCTCGATGGCCAGGCCGAGGGTTGGACAACCGATCTCCAGTCCTATCACGAGAAATACGGCCACCCGCTTTGGAAGAAACTCAACGATCAAGCCCTGGCCTCCGGCGGCCACGGGGGCATGGACTACATTATGAACTGGCGATTGATCCAATGCCTCCGCGATGGCCTGCCTCTGGACCTGAGCGTTTACGACGCCGCCGCCTGGAGCAGCGTGGTGCCGCTCAGCATTGCGTCGGTCGCCAATGGAAGCGCGCCGGTGGCTGTCCCCGACTTCACCCGCGGCGCGTGGAAGGATCAACCGCCAAGCCCGCTTGCCTCATGTTGAACAGCTCCTGCAACCGCAGACAATTCCTGGCTGCCGCCATGGGCACAGCCGCCGGCCTGGCCGCGGCCTCCCGTGACCCGGACGCCCGCGCCGGGGCGCCTCAGCCCGCGGTCAACTCGAGCGGTTCCGACCTGATCGATACCCACACGCACTTCTATGATCCAAGTCGCCCCCAGGGCGTGCCGTGGCCGCCTCGCGACGAAAAACGGCTCTACCGCACAGTCCTGCCCAAAAATTACCACGCCTTGCCGACACCCCGTCCGGTGACGGGCACGGTAGTTGTCGAGGCCAGCCCCTGGGTGGAAGACAACCAGTGGGTGCTCGACCTCGCCGCGCGGGAACCGTTCATCGTCGGTTTCGTGGGCAACCTCCCCGTCGGCACGAAGGAATTTGCCGGGCACCTGAAACGATTTGCCGCCAACCAACTCTTTCGCGGCATCCGGATCCGCGACCGCAAGCTGGATGGCGCGCTCGATGACTCGACCTTCGTCGGCGACCTGAAACTGCTGGCTGACCACGGTCTGTCAGTGGACCTGGTGGGCGGCAGCGAGATTCTGCCATTTGCGGACCGGTTGGCCAAGGAAGCGCCTACTCTGCGCATTATCATTGACCACCTGGCGGGCGTGGTGGTGAATGGCCAGGCGCCGCCGTCCGATTGGACCGACAAGATGCGCGCACTGACGCCCAGGCCGAATGTTTACTTCAAGGTATCGGGCCTGGTCGAGGGCACCAGCCGAAACGACGGCTCGGCCCCGCGTGACGTCGAGTTCTACCGCCCGGTGCTCGATGCCATGCGGATCATGTTCGGCCCCGAACGCCTCATCTATGCAAGCAACTGGCC
>JAMCZD010000132.1 GCA_023473405.1 Candidatus Omnitrophota bacterium | reverse complement strand
GGTCTCCTTCATGACCGGGTAGGCGATATTTTGGAGAAAGACATTGTCGCCGGTGAAGGCGTAGTGTTCCCAGAAATGATGGCAATACCAGGCATTGGCGGTCTTATCCCATTTCCAACCCATCCCGCCGGTGATGTTATGCGAGGTCCGAAGCGCCCAGCCCCGAGTTGTCAGTGATCCCGACGGTGTCTTGAGTTCCGTCGAGGCGGCAGTGGCCTTGCGCCAGGCCGGTATCTGGCTTTGGATAAGGTCGAAGAACGGCAGGTGGCATTCCGGCATGTTTCCCACTTCGGCCGGCCAATAATTCATCTCGACGTTGATGTTCGCGTGGTAATCGCTGTGCCATGGCGGATCGTTGCTGTCGTTCCAGAGCCCTTGCAGGTTCGCCGGCAGACCGCCGGGGCGCGAGCAGGAGATCAGCAGGTACCGACCGTATTGGAACAGGAGCGCCTCGAGCTCGGGGTCAAAAACCTGGGCCGCCTCGAGTTTGCGACGGTCGGTCGGCAGGGCCCGTTGGGCGTCCGATGAACCGCCCAGGTCGAGGGCCACACGATTGAAGATCGACTGGAAATCACGCACGTGTTCGGCTTTCAGGTCGTCGTAGCTTCGCTGCGCCGCGGCTTCGAGCCGCGCCGTGAGAAGCGGATCCGGAGCGGCGGCGCGGTAGTGATTGGCGTAATCCATCGCGTAATCGGTGCCGGCGGCCAGGAGGAAGGTCAGGGCGTTGCACCCATTGAATTGGAGCTTGGAACCGTTGATTTGTATCGAGCCGCCGTCGGGCAGCGCGACAACCTGCCATTCGTATTCCAAACCGTTGTTCAGCGCGCCGGACACGGTGATGCGGTTGGCCTCGGCAATGATTCGTCCCCGGTGCGCGTCCCGCAGTTCGAGGCTGCCGGTGTAACAACCCGGACGATTAGCCGTAAGGCGCGCCACCAACAGCCCCGCCGGGCGGCTGCAGAAAAACTCGCGTTGGTACTCGACGCCATTCGCCTTGAAACTCACGTGGGCGAGTGCGGTGGCAATATCGAGATCGCGCCGGTAATTGGTCACCCGTTTCAAAGGCGCCAGGTTGATGAGAAAATTGCCGAGGAACTGGTAGGCACCCATGAGTTCGTAAATGCCCGATGGATTCTCGTTGCCGGTCCAGAGGCTGTCTTCGTTGATGATCAGACGTTCCCGTTGAGGGTCGCCCATGATCAGGCCGCCCATGCGCCCATTGCCAATCGCCAGGGCCTCGTTCATAGGTTGATGCGCCGGTTGTGAATACCACAGGGTTAAGTCGCCGCCGGCGCCTTTGTATCCCAACCCCAGCACGCACATCAGACAGAATATCGCCTTTTTCATAGTTCAATCGTGGTCCGGAATTAATGGCGGAACGCCCGCCACCCGCAATCTTTACCGGAGACTCGCGGCCCGGCCAAGCCCAGATATCTTGCCGGCAGGCACGCTCCTCAAGCCGCTTGGCTGCCGCGATAGAGCCGCGGAACGCGATACGTGATGTTGGTCAGGATTTCCCAGGGGATAGTGCCAGCCCAGCCGGCCAATTCGTTGGCGGTAATTTTCTCGCCTCGTTGCGAGCCGATTAACACCGCTTCATCTCCGCATTCGACCTCGGACAATTCCGATACATCGGCCAGCATCTGGTCCATTGTGATGCGTCCGATGATCCTGCATCGCTCTCCGCCAATGAGCACCCGGGCCCGGCTGCTTCCCGACCGCAGGTAGCCATCGCCGTAGCCGGCGGTCAGAGTTGCCACGCGCATTGGGCTTGGGCTGACGAAGGTGTGGCCGTAACTGAAGGGCTTCCCCGCAGGCACCCTTTTAACCAGGCTCACCCTGCACTTCAGGGATAAGGCCGGACGCAAATGCTGTTGCAAAGTATCGGACAATGTCCGCCGGCCCATGGGCACGATACCGTAGGCCAATAATCCCGGGCGAACGAGGCTGAACGTTGTGTCTGGCTGGTGCAGCAGGGCGCCGCTATTGTTGGCATGGATGCAGGGAATCTTGATGCCGGCCAGGCGCAATTGCTGAACCAGTTGTTTGAACTGTTCGGCCTGACGGCACGAGAACTCGGCGTCGTCTTCGACGGATGAATAATGGGTGTAGAGACCCTCCATTTGCAGGCCGGGCAGGTGCCGGATGCCTTCGATCAATTCCATCGCGCCCCCCAACCTCAACCCCGAGCCGGCCCATTCCGGTATCTACTTTCAGATGCACCGGGATGGTCTTCTTGAACCTGGCCGCGGCGGCGGAGAAGCGTTCCGCTTCCTCCATGGTGGAAACCGTCGGCATAACCCCGTCGCGCACCGCCATCTCCACCTCGTCCGGCAAGCACGCACCCAGCATGAGGATAGGCCATCCCTTGCCAACACTCCGAATCGAACGAGCCTCGGCCAGGTTCGCCACGCCAAAAATGTCAGTGCCGCTTTGCATCAACAAGGCGGCAATCTGTTTCAGGCCGTGGCCATAGGCATCCGCTTTCACCACGGTCATTATTCTCACCCCTGGTCCCACCCGGTCCCGCAACCAGGCCAGGTTTTCCCGCAATGCCGCCAGGTCTACTTCAGCCCAGCACCGATAACTGTTCTTCACTTGGGCGAGCCGTGGGTGCTGTTCTTGATGAAAGGAGTGAAAATATCGAGCGGTATGGGGAGAAAGGTGGTGGTGTTGTGCTCGTTGGCAATCTCGCGCATGGTTTGAAGGAAGCGCAATTGCAGCGCAATAGGTTGCTCCGCGATCATTGCCCCTGCCTGGACCAGCTTTTCCGCCGCCTGAAATTCGCCCTCGGCATTGATGACCTTGGCCCGCCGTTCCCGTTCGCTTTCCGCCTGCCTGGCCATCGCCCGTTTCATCGTGTCGGGCAGCACCACATCCTTGACCTCGACGCTCGTCACCTTGATTCCCCACGGGTCCGTGTGCCGGTCGATGATCTCTTGCAGCGTTTGATTGATCTTGTCGCGACGCGACAGCAGGTCGTCCAGGTCGGCCTGTCCCAGCACGCTCCGCAACGTCGTCTGCGCCATCAGCGAGGTCGCGCGCAAAAAGTTCTCGACCTTGATCACCGCCGCCTCCGGATCCACCACGCGAAAATAAACCACGGCGTCCACCGTCGCCGGCACATTATCCCGGGTCATGACTTCCTGCTTCGATACATCAATCGTCACTACCCGCAAGTCAATTTTAACCATCCGGTCCACAATCGGGATCAGAAGCACCAACCCCGGCCCTTTGGCCCCCAGCAGTTTGCCCAGCCGGAAAATAACCCCGCGCTCGTATTCGCGCAGGATGCGCACAACCGATGGGGCCAACACCGCCGCCAGGACGAACAGCGGAATGAGCCAGGCAGCCAGGTCCAACGTTCTTTGCAATGGGTTCATAACAATTCCTTTTGTATTTTGTGCTTGACGGTAAGCGTCAATCCTTTTATGCTAATGATTTCGACGAGCTGGCCGGCGTCAATCGGCGCGTCGCTCACGGCATTCCAATATTCCCCCTCGACAAACACCTTCCCCGTCTGCTGATCGATGTGCGCCAAGGCCGGCACTATCCGCCCGATCAGCGTTTCCTTGCCCGTTCTGACCGGCCGGAACTGGGCGCGCAAACCCGCGCCCATGACGAAGATGAAAAAGGCGGCGGTGATCAGCGTAGCCGGAATGATCAGGTTCAACGACAAGCGAAAGGCAGGAGCGGTCTTTTCAAACAGCATGATCGAGCCGAGGAAAAAGGCGGCGATACCTCCGGCGGTCAGGATGCCGTGAGTGCTGGCGAATACGTCGGTGATAAACAGCACGACAGCCAACCCGATGAGGGCCAGGCCGGCAATGTTGATGGGCAAGATGGCCGCCATGTAAAGCGCCAGGATCAGGGCTATCGCACCTACCACTCCCGGCAGGATGGCCCCCGGATTGCTCAGCTCGCCGATGATCCCGTAAATGGCTATCAGCATCAGCACAAACATCACTTCGGGCCGCCATAGCATTTGAAAAAAACGCTCGCGCAGCGACATCGGGATCACCACCACGGCGGCGTCTTCTGTCTTCAGAATGCGGTCGTGGACCTCCCGTCCGTTCAACTGCTTCAGCAGGCTGGACATGTCGGGGGCAAGAATCTCGATCACCTTGAGCTTCAATGCCTGTTCGGCGGTGACCGACGCGCTTTCGCGCACCGCCGATTTGGCCCACTCGACATTTCGTTTGCGCTTGACGGCGATGGATTCAATAAAGCTGCTTGCAAAATTCTCGAGCTTCTGCTTCATCGTGGAATCCACCTTTTGCTCACCCCCCCCGCCGCCCATCTCGACGGGATGAGCCGCGCCAATGGTTGTCGCCGGCGCCATTGCCGCCACGTCTGCCGCCAAAGTGATGAAACAACCCGCGCTGGCCGCCGAAGCCCCGGCTGGGGCCACGTAAACCACGATCGGCAACGGAGCCGCAAAAAATTCCTGAACAATTTCACGCGTCGAGTCCAGCAAACCGCCCGGCGTATTAAGTTGGACGATAAGACACTGGTCCCCTTGAGCCGTCGATTCTTTGATGGCTCGGGCAATGTAGGTGACCGTGGCTGGCCCGATCGCGCCATCCACCCTGATCAAACCCACCCTATCAGCGCCGCGACCTATAGCCAGCCCCGCAATCAGCCAGCATAACATCATGAAAGTCCTGCCGGGCATCAAATACGAATATAGCCGGAAATAAAGGCCACAGTAAAGCGGAATTACCGGAGAGGAAAGGGGGCGTGGGAAACGTGGAGCGTGAAACGCGAAACGCGAAACGCGAAACGCGAAACGTTGAGCGTGGGGAGGAGAAAAGGCGGGTTTCGAACCTTGACGACGGGGATGAGGACGAGTGAAATCGGGGCATGAACTCGCTCAATATAATGGTCCATCGTCGCCGTTTCCTTAAGGCTTCCGCCGCGCTTGCGGCGGTTTCGGCTCTACCCGCCTGGTTTGTTGAAGAATCGCGCAGTTACGCCGCACCGGCCAAGCCGCTCTCACCCAACGACAAACCTGGCATTGCCCTCGTCGGGTGCGGCGGCCAAGGGACGGGTGACTGCAATTGGGCGAGCAATTTTGGCAACGTCATCGCGGTGTGCGACCTGGATGAGAAGCATCTCGAAACAGCCGCCACGCATTTCAAGGCCCCTCACAAGTACCGGGATTTTCGCCAGGTAATGGAACGGGATGATGTCCATGTGATCATCACCGGCACACCGGATCATTGGCACACAATGGTCAACCTGGCGGCAGTCAAGGCCGGCAAAGACATCTACAGCGAGAAACCGCTCACGTTGGCGATCGACGAGGGCAAACGCCTGGTGGCGGCAGTGAAAGAACACGGGACCGTTTTCCAAACCGGCAGCCAGCAGCGCAGCGATCCACGGTTCCGCCTGGCGTGCGAGTTAGTGCGAAACGGGCGGGTCGGCAAGCTCCAGCAAATCTACTCGGTCTTGCCTACGGGGCCGCGCGAAGGCCCGTTCGATCCTTTGCCGGTTCCGTTCGAATTGAACTGGGATTTCTACCTGGGCCAGGCGCCCTATTTCGCTTACAACGGCCACAACGCTCATTTCAACTTCCGCTGGTGGTACCGTTTTTCGGGGGGAATGATGACGGATTGGGGCGCCCATCACGACGACATTGCGCAATGGGGGAACGGGACCGAACGGAGCGGCCCGGTCGAGGTCGAGGGCAAGTCGCTGATCGATATGATCCCGGGCGGGTACAACACCGCCGCCCGTTACGAAGTGAACTTCAAATATGCCAACGGGGTTCGGCTTACCGTTCTTGACGACCAAACCCATCATCTCGAAAACGGCGTCAAGTTCGAAGGAACCGAGGGTTGGATATTCGTGAATCGCGAAAAGATTCAAGCCAGCAAGCCGGAACTGCTCGACGAACCATTGCCCAGCGGCGCCATCCGGCTCTACAAAAGCGACAATCACATGGGCAA
>JAMCZD010000059.1 GCA_023473405.1 Candidatus Omnitrophota bacterium | reverse complement strand
GTCGAGCTACGACAAGGGTTTTCTTCTTTAAGCCCTCCTCCTTGGAAAGGAAATCCACCGCTCCCTTCAGTCGGATGGATCACTTCTCCTGAGCACAGGTGGGTCATTTTCAGTGAGCGCTAACGCCCATCGAGTCATCTAATGGAGGTAGATTCTCAATTTCCTCAGGATTCAGCGCGACGAACAAACGCCGGTAGAGCGGCACCGTGAGCTGCGCTTTGCCCTTGGCATGGCAGGCGACGTTGCGGGAGGCCACGGCCTGTTTGAGCAGAGAAGCCAATCGCCTACGGACGGTGTAGTCGCCCACGGGAGGCCCGTCGTCCACCACCCAAACTTCGCTTGAAATCAACTCGTCGTTAAACGAGGTCAATCCGGTGATGTAGTTGTATGCGCTGCCACGACGCCCTCCAAAAAGCGGCACCACTACATCATCTATGAAAAGCGTTTTCCCCGCGTCGCCAGGGCCGCACATGAAACTGGCCGGAGCGCCGGACTGGTCTCCGCGCTGGAGCGCCAGCCAACTGAGCTTTAGCATGGCCGCGAGATGGTCAACCTGGGTGAAGTCCCACTGTTTCCTGCGCCGCTGGGCAAAAAGGCCGTTTAGGAGTTCGCGTTCACGAACCAGCACCAGGATTGTGTGGGCAACACCGGCAGTGTTTTTGGCTGATGAAGCGCGGTCGAACAATCGAGGCAGTCTGCGTCGGTGGCGTGGACGTGTCCATTTACGACACCCCTTCCAGAAAAGCTAAACGGGTTTATCACGCTTTTACTGCCAGGTTTTGCTCCGGGGGCCGTTGGACGCGCATCGTCAGGTCACAGAAACGGGAACTGCACCGCGAGCTTGAGAGGTTGTTCGGCGGTGGTGAAGAAATAACGCTTCGAGGCCCCAGCTTGCGGGAATACGAACGTGCAAGAGAGTGTGCCAGTGGAATGGGAATGGACATCGACGAGGCCCTGGTGCGGATGAAGAAACTGGATGCCGCCGCTCGTGAAAAAGGCAGCACCATCCAGGAAGCTTTGGACTACTTTGCACGCCATCACGACCAGGCAAAGTTCTCGACCCGATGTCGTCAGGTGGTGGATACGTTCCTGGCGGATCGGAAGGCGATGGGCAATTCCGCTGAGGACATCGCCACGCTGCGATGCCGTCTTAACCGGTTCGCCTCTGAGGTTGAGTGCCCGCTCCGGGACATCTCCAAAGACCAGTATCGCGCCTATTTTTCGACCACGGGCTGTAGCCTGCGCGACCGACGTAACCACCGGTCGTCCGTGGGCAGACTGGTAAACTGGGCCAAGGACAACGACTATTTGCCCGCCGATCACCCTGGTATTCCAAGAACTGGAAGTCGTGCGCGGATTCCCTCGAAAAGGGTCGAGGTCTTTGACCGTAAACAGCGCGAGTTGTTGATCGCTCAGGCTCGGCCAGTTGAGCTGCCCTTAACGCTCCTCCGGGCTTACGTCCCGATACGGTCGAAAGAATGCGCGTTGGTTTCGTGGGAGGACATCAACTGGAAGACCGCCACACTCACGGTCTATGCGGATGGGTATAGACCGTGAGTGTGGCGGTCGGTCAGCCTGGTTCCCGAACTGGTAGCCAGGCTCGAACCCCACAGCAAACCGGCTGGGCGGCTTTACCCCTTCAAGAATTTCTACAAGGTGGGGCCACGGCTGGCTCAGAGGGCAGGTGTCCTGTGGATCAGGAACGGTTGGCGCTGTTCGGTGATTAGCCATTTGCAGGCGTTTGTCCGTGACCTGGGCCGAGTGGCTGATGAAGCCGGTAACTCTCCGTCGCAGATCAAGCGGTGTTATTTGAAAAATGTCGATCCTGAGTCGGGTCTTGCATGGTTTGGCTTGGAGCCGGATCAGCACCACCCGCTGGAACCAATACGCCAGGTGGTTGAGAGGGGCCAACAAGGGATCGTTGAGCTTGTTCCGGTCGTCCTTCCGGCGAATGTGATTCCTTTTGCATCTGTTGCCAGCCAGCGTTAGCCCACTGCTCGATGGACCGTGTTTCGGAGCACCCATTTGAGGCAGCCGGAGTCTGCTCCGGCTCCTTCGGGAGGATACTGAACCACCTGAGAGCCTCTCCCGAAGAAACGCACTTTAAGTAATTCCGCGATATGACGGCAGGCGAGTTTCCCGCCTCCAGGCTCACCATCGGGATATTGGTGGTCAAAGCTGTGCGGTAGGAAATGAAGCTGTGGCGCAGCCCGTTCTTCTTCCACTTCACCCCGGCCCGCCTGCTGAGTTTGCCAAATTGAAGCGCCAGATTGGCGAACGGAACTACCACTCCGGTTTTCTTGGCATACGGATGCAACCAGGCTGTCAGGTTTTCTTGGATCGGGATTAGCCTACGAACCCTGGTTTTGGATTTCGCGCTCTTGATCTCAATATGGCCCTCCTTGAGATGAATGTCCTCCCATGTCAGTCGTTTCAGTTCCTCGGAGCGGATGCCAGCGAAGCCGCCGAGCGCAATCGCAGGCACCAACTCATTCTTGGCACCCCCCAACAGCTTCTCCATTTGCTCTGGCGTGAACACCTGAACCTCCAGTGCCGTGTGCGACGCTTTATCCACATGGCTCACGCCGGGATGATCCCTGGCGACGTAACCCTTGGCCTTTCCGAAACGAATCAGCGTGCCGATTGTGGACCTGAAATTGTTCTGGGACCGGGCGGCGATGCCAAGCGACTCAAGAAATGTGTCGATGTCTTCCGAAGTGATCTCGCATAGCGGGCGCTTCTTGCAGGCTTTGGCGAAGCGCGTGAGGCGAATCCGAAGATCGGTCAAATACAGCTCGGACCTGCCTTTGGCTCTCTTACTGGCCAGCAGTTCATTCATGACCTTGGCGACCGACACGGCTTTGATGGTAGGAGCCGAAGGGACCGTGGGCAAAAACGCGCCTGCGCTATTGGCACCGGATGTTTTGCTGTTCGTAATCGACCGGGCAAATTGGATCGCAGCCACGTCCAACGGCACATCAGCCTTTTTCAGTGCGTCTGTCGCACGCCGGTAGATCATCAACTCCTGGCCGGTCAGGACGTGCGTGTCTGAGGTGCCTCCAGCGAAGCTGTCGGCGATTTTTTCAGCGGTGTCCCGTGCCGTTTCAAAATCCGCGAAGGTCTGGCGGCAGAACTATCCCTTGGCGTCGTAGTGGGCCACGGTGAACGACACGTAGCCCTTGTTCGGCGTCCGATAAATCGTGACGACGCACGAGCCGCGCTTGATGCGCTGCGGAAATCGCCCCCGCTTCATGGCCCAATCTTCAGCTCAGGTTTGGCCAGGAATGAGGGGGAGATCTTTCAGGAATCTTTCAGGAAAAACCCCGAAGCGCCGTTGGCGCTGCTGCAAGTTGTTGATTATGAGGCTGGGAGATTGGAGCGAGCGAAGGGATTCGAACCCTCGAAAAGAATCCACCCCTGTAAATCCCGCACAACTACTGTAAATACGGCATCTAAGGACTTCATTTGACATCGGGGGACGTTGTAAGTATTGTTGTAATAACAATGGCATCACTGCGACAATCACCCAATTCGTCGATCTGGATCGCGTGTTTCACACTGCCGAACGGCACGCGGACCCAGCGGAGCACAGGCATACCGATTGGCGGCGTGGCCCAGGCAGACCTGGAACCGATCCGCAAAGCCCTGGCCAAGACATTGGGGGTCGAGATCACCTTCGGCAAAAGTGGTGAGGCCGCTGGCGGGCTGAATCCGCGAGAGGCCAAACGGCTGGCGCAGAAGATCGCCGATCACTACGAGGACGCGAGCCGGGAGGCCAGGTCGCAACGATTCAGCCAAACCCGTGCCCGGTCGGTCATTGCCGACATCTACTCGATGGCCAACCGCGACAAGTTGGCCAACTCGTGTATCGAGGACTACTTTCAAGCCTGGCTCGACCGCAAAAAGCTGGAGGCTGGGGAGAAAACGCATGTGCGATATGCGGCGGTGGTAGAGGACTTGATGGAGCATCTGGGCGCTCGCCGCAAGATGGACATCCTCCAGCTATCCACACAGGACATATCCAGCTTCCGGGAGAAACTGGTCAAGAAGCTGTCGGGCAGTTCAACCAACGTGTCCTTGAAGGTCGTCAGGTCCGCGCTGGCTCAAGCCCGGCGCGAAGGTCTCGTGGACACGAACGTTGCTGAAAATGTCTCCTTGCTGAAAAACCTGGACGTTTCAGAACGGCGTCCGTTTACGCTGGAGGAGCTAAAACGCATCCTTGCCGTCGCCAATGATGAGTGGCGCGGAATGATCCTCACGGGCCTATACACGGGCCTCAGACTGAGTGATGTTGCGACGCTCACCTGGTCGAACATTAACCTACAGCATGGGGAGCTGGCAGTCGTTACCGCCAAGACCGGGCGACGACAAATCCTACCGCTGGCGAAGCCGCTTCTCGCGCACCTTGAGAATCTGCCTGCCGGTGACGATCCTGATGCTCCGCTGTTTCCAGAGGCTTACGCGGCTCGCCAGCGCAGCCAGTATGGAGGCACTCTGAGCAACCAGTTTTACGGCATCCTGGTCGCAGCGGGCCTCGCCAAGCCGCGCCCGCATCTCAGCACGGGCAAAGGCCGCGACGCCAAGCGGAACGTAGGGGGACCGTCGTTCCACGCCTTGAGACATACAGCGACCAGCTTGCTGAAAAACGCGGGTGTTTCGGACGCCGTGGCGATGGACATCATTGGCCACGAGTCCGCTGCGGTTTCGCGCAACTACACCCACATCGACCGCGAGACCAAACGAGCCGCGCTCGACAAAATGCCCGACATCTGCGCCCCGTAGGGCTGGCCCACCAGCCTGCGGATTTGCTCCGGTTGGGAATTGTTTACATTTTTCCGGTGCGATCTTTCGTGCCTGGGAGCTACCTCATCATGCCCAAGCTTCGCTACGGTTGAAATTGTTTACGGTCGATCTCCTTCACAATCAGCACCTTTTCGGGCCGCATTTCCAATTCTGACCAGGTGTGTTTGGCGATGTCTTAACCCATCGCTGAACGTCAGCAGCCATCTCGTTCTTTCCTTCGTAGTTAAAGCGCCCGAAGCGGGCAGTTCAAAAACTATGAACGAAAAGACAAATTACATGACGACGGCTCCGGTTTCCGCACCGGGGGTTATCAACAAATTCGAGCCGGAGTTCGTCCGGCTGCCCAAGCCGCGAACTCGCTGCCCGAAGACCGGGCTGTCGCGGTCGAAGATGTGCGAGTTGGTGTTGCCGTGCTCGGCCAACGGGTTCAAGCCCCCGGTTCGCAGCGTGGTGCTCCGCAGCAAAGGAAAGGTTCGCGGTGTGCGGCTTATCGACTTCGCGTCGCTCATGGCCTACCTCAATTCGTGCGGCCTCGTGGAGGTCAAGGAGGCGACCCATGAAGCGTAAAAGAAGTGACCCCCAGGCGGGTGGAATCGCCACAGGGGTTGGTCAAACTGAACCCGCCTTATCTACACAACAAGCATCCGCGTATCTCACCCGTGGTTTCAACCTGCGCCGTGAACTTCGCGCTCTCGTAGCAGAGGGTGCAACTGGACACGCTGGGGTTCCGGCTAAAACCTTATTCTTTTTGGCCGACGAGGCTGCTGGACGGCTCATTGGGCTGGCGGCGGCATTGGTGGATAGCACCGGGAAAACCGTCCACGAGTTTTCGATCTTCGACGCCCCGGAATCTACGCAGCTTCAACTGGATTTGGTGGACGTAGTAGCACTCTCGACACTGCGCTACTATGCCAGAGATGCTCACACTGCCCGAAGCTGCCCGAAAGGTTTCGAGGTTGTCGCCGGGGCTGCCGAGCGTCAGGGCGTGCCGAATCCACTGGACTCGCTCGACTGCTCCGAAGCCCATGAACAACGAGAGCAGAAGTAGGCGTAGCGAGCCGGAAATGAAATGGACAAGGCGCTGCGCTCACCAGGGCCGCGTCGCGGTCCCTGATTACCGGCAGATCGCTAACGTCCGGGAGTGAGGAAAGCCTACAGCATC
>JAMCZD010000439.1 GCA_023473405.1 Candidatus Omnitrophota bacterium | reverse complement strand
GGAGCGATTAGCCGGTGGTTGAGCGAAGCGGCGCCACTGGTTGGCAATAAAAATGAGCCCCTTTTATAAGTCTTTGATTATGAAGTGGTACCCCGGCTAGGACTTGAACCTAGAACCAATTGATTAAGAGTCAACTGCTCTACCAATTGAGCTACCGAGGCAACCCTTGGTAAACATTTTGCGTTTCTTTTCGCTAAAGGCAAGCGGTTTTGTCGCGTAGCGATCACAAAGCGTCTCGTTTTCAGGTTGCGGGCGGTCATTAGGAAAAGGGACGATGGATCGCGCCGGCATCGTGAAGTGGCGATGGCGCTTTTTCCGAGATCCCCAAAGCGGTGTCGCACTCAGTCGTTTGCCACCGCATCCCATGACGAGGGCGGCTCTGCAGCGCCAGCCTATCGCGAAAGGCTGGTCTGGGACGTTTCGACCAATTCGGGAAGTCTGAGGCTAAACTCGATCTGCTCCCCTTCCGAACCGTAATAACCTCCCCAGCCAAAGCGGATTTCTGTTATCTGATCACGGTCGAGGCGTCCGTTGGGATCGCTCGACCAACCGGCCAATTTGAACTCGGACCATGGGACGTAAACCCGCTCAAATCCGGGCACGCCCAGGGGCCTTCCGGTGCTTGCCAAATAATCGGCACCATCCTTTTCATGGATAACCGCCAGCAATTGGCTGGGCGTGTTCTGGCCTTCAGGAATCCAGGTATCGGCGACGAGGCATCGAGCCCGCCGAAGATCGACTGATTGCGGATAGGTGAATCGCAGAAACAAAAACGTGTCCACCTGGCCCTTGGTTAGACTGGCTCGGGCGCGCCAAACCGGTCCGTTCTGCTCGTTGCTTCGTGAATCCGGTTCCAGGGTTTCGCGAACAAATTCGCCCCGGGCGACGGTCGGCGACATCGTTGGCAAAGCGCGATGAACGAGCCGGGGCAATGGGGTGCCGGAAACGCTCAGCCGCTTCGGCAGGCATCGCTTGTCGAAGCGAAACAAGGCACCGCCATAAGGCTCGAGCTTCAACTCGATGTCCTTGTTGTCAGCCAGCGATTGTGCGTGTCCGGTGGCGGGGTCCCACTGTTCCCCCGTGCCTTCAGCCGAGAGACTGATTTGCCCGGCCCATGCCCGGGGGCTGTCGTTGATGACAAAATAGACCTCATGCCCATTGATGTGGCGGTGCGTAACGCGCAACTGGGCTCTTGCTCCGGCAGCTTTCAAATCAGGTTCCAGGAGCCGGTTAACGACCCCGGGAAGAAGGGCTTCCAAACCGGCGGGCAGGAAGATTCCGTTTCCGCCGTCCGCATTGGTTTTCGCGCACGGTTGGCCGGTTGGCTGGCCAAAGATTTCATCGGCCAACTCCCGAACACGTCGGGAAGGAAATTCGTTTTCACAATTGGCAGGCAATGAACTCAAGGCGATGAGCGCGCCGCCTCCGCGAACGAAGCGGGCCAGGTTTTCCCAAGCCGCCAGCGGCAGAGTATCGGCGGCGGGGAGCACCACCACCCGCCATTTAAGGGGGCCGGAAACGAGCGCATCCCCTTCTACCCGGGCGTCGCACAAGGCCTGTCCGTCCACGTAGGTGAAATCGCGGCGCGCGATGAAGAGGCTGTCGGAAGCCGATCGGAAGACATGTTCGATTTGGGCGTCTGCGGAGGAATCATTGACATAAAGGCGGGAGGGAACGAACCGGGGCCAGAGGCTATCCACGGGATAAAGGACCGCGATATCGGCGACTTGATTTCCGCCTTTGAGCATGAAGCAGCAGCGTCCGATCCAATCGTTCAGACGCCGCAAGGTGTCGTCGTTGAGACCGGCGAATGCGTAATAACTGGTAATGGTATTGATGCCGCCCGCAATGAGGCGGTTGCAGGTGCCACGAATCTCGGCTTCGGTCACGACGCGCACGGGGCGTGAATCACCGCGGGGACGGTAACGTTGGACGTGGTCCGAGGTTTCGCTCATGGTCACTGTTTTATTTTCGAGCTCGGCGGCGCTGCTTAAGAGGCGGGCGATGAACCCGGCTCCATCGGCAGGCAAGCTGGTTAGGCAATCGATGCTGGGAGCGTCGAGCCGGCGGATGCAACGGAAGAAATCACCGTAGAGCGCGACCTGGCTGACCAGGTTTTCTTCCATAAGCAAGTGGCCGCCGGAAAGCACGCGGTGTTGGCCGCACCATTGTTGGATTTGGCCGAAGAAGTTTTCCGAAACCAACTCGCCCACCGTTTTCCAGAAATCATAACGCGCTTTTCTTCCCTTGGGTCCGGCGGAGGCGACCAGGGCGGGAATCCAAGGTTCGAGGTCATAACCACGCCGTTTTTTGAACTCGACCGGCAGATTGGGCGCCCAAGGCAAGACACGGTAGGGCATCGGACGCAGAAAAAAGCTCATGAGCGAAGGCTCATCGGTGAATGTGGACACGAACCATTTGCCGAGGTCGGGACCGAGGTGTTCGGCGTACTGCCGGTGAGTAGCGTCCAAAAAGCGCGCGGTCGGCTCACGCTGCAAGAGGTTGATGTAGGGCAGCTTGTCGGCCAGGCTCAACGCGGCATGGGTGCCGTCGTAGAGCCGGCTTTCGGTAATCACCATCACCCGCCACTGTCCGGAGGGCGCCTGCCAATGGAGCCGGCCTTCGCGGATGAAGGCCGACAAATCCACGGGCTTGTCGAGGTTGATCTCGCCATTCTCCACCGGGTAAGCCGCCGCCAGGAAAGAGGCGCCCGGGGGGACGTCCAGGGTCACTTCACCGCTGTCGACAGCGGCATCGGCAATCAAAAGCCCGTGCGCTTCCCATTCCGGGTGCCCCTTGAGGACGATCCCCCCGGCGTTGCCTGAAGGATATCCCTTTTCATCGTAAAGCCACATGGACATCCCGGCCTTTTTGGCCTCGGCAACGGCGCGTTTGAAGGCATTCCATTTCTGCTCGCTTTCGAGGTAATCCCGGAACGACACGTTGCAGACGACACCCCCGAAACCCTGCTGGGTGAGCCGAGTGATGAGTTGGTCCTGTGCCTGCGGATCGTCTGGCCACGAATGAATGATCTTCAGGATGCGCGACTCCGCCGGGGGGTGCATGAAACGGGCCTCGAGGTCGGCGTCAGCGGACTCGGCGGCGGCGGACCGAGCCGGGCTTACGCTTAAAAGGAGAACACAAGCCACCGGAATAAGCCGGAAGCAATCGAGCCTGCAGATTTGGCGGAGTTTCATTCTGTTGGTGATCAGGAAGCGGGGACCAGGCGAACCTGGCGGAGATTCATGACGGCGCCCTTGGGCATGGAGGTTGCCCGTACGGCAATGGTCTGTTTGCCGGACGGCAGGTCCAATTGGCCCAGCGTTTCCGACTTGAACGCCCCCCAGGAGCCGGTGCTTTTTACCGTGCCCGAGACCTTGGCGCCGCCATCGAGGCCGATGGTGAATTGGCTGTCCTCGGAGCCGGGTTGGCAGGCATAAAGCAATTCAACACGGTAGCGGCCGGGCTTGGTGATGTTGCAAGTCCAAGTGACATAATCCTGGGCATTGATCCAGAAACCAATGTTATCTCGATCGTCACCTTGTTCGTAATGGGCTGCCTGGCCGTGGACCTCGGCATCAATTGCCTTTAAAACAAACGTCCCATTTGCCTCGGCCTTCTGGATCGGGCTGAGATCGATAACCTCGGGCGGACCGGCCAGTCTCAATTCCACAACGGTTGCCAATGGATCGAGCGATTCCGGCTGGCTGATCGCCACGATTTTGGGTGCGTCGGTTTCCGACGCGGGCTCGAGGGTGACCCGCAGTCTCTCGCCCTTGAGGGTGCGAGCCGATCTTACCTGGGTGACCAACCCAGCCAGCTTCAGGCCATCGGCGGGCCAGGCAAAGACGTGCAGATAGAGCCGGTTGCCCTTAGCGGTGCAGCGCCCATCGAAGGGGAGTCTTTTGTATGGGCTTTGCGTGGTGCCGTAAATGGCAGCGCTGTTGACCTTCATCCAGACGCCCACCTCGGCCAATCTCTCGATGCTCGGCTCGGGTATTTCACCCAGCTCAGTTGGGCCGACGTTGAGAAGGAAATTGCCGCCTTTGTGGGCGATGTCGCACAGTTTATGAACCAAGTCCTCGGTGGATTTCCAATTGTGATCGTCCCGGGCATAGCCCCAGTGATCGTTCAGGGTCATGCACGTTTCCCATAACCGTCCACCGCTCATAGCCCCTGCGGGAATGCTTTGTTCCGGGGTGGAAAAGTCCTCCGGCAATTGGTTGCGATCATTGATCAGGATGCCGGGTTGCAGGGACCGGATCATGCGGTCGACCTCGAGGGAGTGCAATTGTTCGGCGTTATGCTCCCAGCCGCCATCGAACCACAGGACGCCGATCGGCCCATAGTTCGTCAGCAACTCGCGGAGCTCGCCTTTCATGTACTCGATGTAACGGTCCAGGCTTGCGCCGTCGGCTGGGCGCGTTTCCGTTTCCCAAGGCCGGCGCGGCAAGTAATCGGGGTGATGCCAGTCCATGATCGAGTGGTAAAAGCAGAGGCGGATGCCGGCCTTTTTGCAAGCGGCGGCCAGTTCTTTCATGGGATCGCGTTTGAAAGGGGTGGCCTTGGTGATGCAATAGTCGGTCAGCTTGGTATCGAACATGCAGAAACCATCGTGATGCTTGCTGGTAATCACGATGTACTTCATCCCGGCGTTCTTGGCGACTTGAACCCACTTCTCGGCGTTGAAATTCACGGGATTAAACTGGTCGGCATAGCGCTCATAATCCTTGACCTGCATCTTGTGATTGAAGAAGTGCCACTCGCCATCAGCCGGCACGGAATAGATGCCCCAATGAATGAACATGCCGAATTTGGCATCGCGCCACCATTGGGTGCGGGCGGCGAATTGTTCCGGGGTTTCCTGGGCCGATTGAGCAAAGCCGGCTGCGGCAAAGGCCAGCCAGAGGCACAGACACGAGAGAGTCTTGAAAGTCTTCATACGTATTTTGAATACGTCATTGTTGGAGATCAGGGCGAAATGTCAATCCTGCCGAACGGACCGGCAGCAATTCTCATTATGGCGTGACTCAAGCTTGTCCTTCACTTTGTCCATCGCTTTATTGCAGCGCTTTTGAGCAGCCTTAGGGACAAAGTAAGAGACAAAGTGGAAAGAAGCTTCAAAATGAGAATTACTGACAGATCGGGGTGGGGCAGGGGCAAACGAAGCCGCGACTCATTCTTGACATGACCTTCGGTTGCGTCAAATCTCTCGAAAATGTCCCGAAATATGAACTATCTGATGTGTGCGGGCCGGTTCACTCGGCTCGGCGTCCTTTGTCTCGTGCTGCTCCTCGCTTTGGTAAAACCGAGGGTGGCGGCAAACCCGGTCCCGGCTGATACCAAAGCGGACGGCGTGGAGCCGCAGTCCAACGAAGACGGGCGTGCCCCAATGGAATTAAAGTCAAGCCAGTTGTTTTTCAAAACCGGGACTGATGTGGTCGCGGATTTTACCTCGGTTTCAAACCCTCAGCAATTTGATGTGGTGAACACCGGTTTTTCCTACCTCATGGTAGTGTTCGAGCCGAACGCGAACGCGACACTATCGCCCCGGATTGTCCGCCTCGGCCCGGCAGAACGCCAAACCGTGACGATCAGTGCCGGGACTGGGGCAAAATCGTTTTCGTTGTCCTATGCCGTTTCCTATGCGCCTACCCCATTCAAGACCCACTCTGACCGTTACCGTGCCTACAGCGACGGTGAAACGGTGATGATCATCCCGGTGCGGCCCTCCTTCCGCGTGGCAATCCAGGTCCGAGCTGCGTCGATCGTCGAGGGATCGAAGGAACACGTTACGGATAGTGCCGTGTCAGGCGGAACGTTCATCTCCACCCCCGGCCCTTTTTACCGGGCAGCCGGCTTGTTCGCCCGCGACTTCCTTTATCAACTCGAAGGCTCGGGACGCAATATCGTGACTGCCGACGAGGTTAAACGCGCGGTCGATTTTCTGGCGCTCAAGCAGCTCACCTCCAACCGGACCGTTGGC
>JAMCZD010000291.1 GCA_023473405.1 Candidatus Omnitrophota bacterium | reverse complement strand
TTGGAACTGCCGCCCTGTTGGAACGATTTATCCTGATTTTGGGGTATTTGCAGAATGCCTCCCGGGGAAATAATCTTCCGCTCGTGGATTCCCAATCACTATGGGATGAAACCGCTGATCCGGCATGGAGCCTGAAAGGTGAACCGATCCAATCTTCAACCAAAAGGAGGACATGAACAAAAAAATCAAATGGTTACGGGAACAATCCAAGGAGTGGGCGGGCCAAGGAGTGGTCTCCGTGGAACAGGCTGAGCGTATCCAGCAGCTTTATCCCGAGCCAAGGGCCGGGGTGCGATGGGGCCCGATAATTTTTTCGGGTATTGGAGCGATCATAGCTGGGCTGGGGATGATGCTGCTTTTGGCGTGCAACTGGCAAGCTATTCCCAAGGCGGTAAAGCTGGGCGTTATGTTTTTCGCATTGATTGGCAGCTACGGGGGCGGAATTCGGCTCTACCTCGGGAAGGATGGGGGGCGGCAGGTGGGCCAGGCAGTGTGCCTTTTGGGCAGCATGTTTTTCGGAGCCGGCATCTGGCTGGTGGCGCGGATATACCATGTCCAGGAGCATTACCCCGATGGTTTTCTGATTTGGGGATTGGGCGCTCTGGCGATGGCGTGGGCGATGCCATCGCTGGCCCAAGGGTTATTGGCGACCGCGGTGCTGAGCATTTGGGGATGCATAGAAGGCTGGGAGTTTAACCACGCATTGCATGGGGCGCCTCTGGTCGTGCTGGCCGGGGTGGGTTTGCTTTCCTGGCGCCTGCGTTCGCCGTTGCTTTTGTGGTTTGTGTTGGCGGCTTTCTTCTTCACCCTTGTAGGAAACGTCCAGGCTGTAGCGGAGGGCCTAATATTAAGGGTGCTGCTGAATTTTGCGGCGCTGTTCGTGGCACTGTCCATCCTGGCGCGATGGCGCCGGTGGTTTCACGAGAGCGCGCCGGCTTGGGAGTTTTTCGGATGGCTTGGGTTTTTGTTGTGCGTGTATCTGTTGTCGTTTCCCGAGTTGGTGCAAGGTCTTATGGGCCTACACCACTTGAACGCGACCAGTCCGAGGCCAATGCCGGTGGCCTACGAATGGGGAACGTTTGTTCTCGCCTTAGGCGCGTGGGCTGTGTTGGGCCTTCCGGTGCACCCTCAAACGCCGCGGGAGGCGCGACCGCCGGGCTTGCGTATCGAGCATTGGCTGGTGCCGTTGACGGCTCTGGTTTGCCAGGCATTTGTTTTGGAGAAATCGGCGGGCTTGAAATGGGAGATTGCCGGCGTCTTCAACATGGTGTTTCTAGCGGTGGCCGCCGCGTGGATGGCGCGGGGGTGCCGGGAGGGATTATTCGGCCCGACGGTTTTGGGCTCTCTGCTGCTGGTAGCGCTGGCGGTGGCCAGGTACTTTGATTTGTTGGACAGCCTAGCCGCGCGGGGTTTGGTATTTCTAGCCGTGGGAGGGTTGTTCTTGGCTGAAGGCGCTTTGTTTCGGCGGGCCCGGAGCCACGCGGAGGGAGAGGAGGTGTTCGCATGAAGTCGAAGCTGCTTATGTGCATTGTGGGATTGCAGGTGCTGGTGCTTGCCTATGTGGCCGGTAAACGCGAATGGGTTTTGCACACAAGGCGCACGGTGTATCTGCGCACTGTTCCGCTTGATCCCCGCGATCCCGTGCGGGGTGATTATGTGCGGCTGAGCTATCCTGTCTCGATAGTGCAGCAGTCCTTCTGCCATGGCCGGTTGGTCTCGAGCAACGGCACATTGGAAATCCTGCCGCAGGACACCCCGGTGTACGCGAGCTTGCGTGTCAACGAAGATGGATTCGGTGAATTGGTATCGCTCTCGACCGAGCGGCCCGCATCCGGCTTTTTCATCCGAGGCCGGACCGAGAGTTACTTGGGATCAACGGTCCGGGTGCGGTACGGTCTTGAGGCCTATTTTGTGGAAGAGGGGAGAGGCAGCGAATTTGAGGCGGGTTTTGACCGGGGCGGCATCCGGGTGCCCCTCGAGATGCAAGTAGCGGTAGGTGCCGGCGGGTTGGCGGTGCTGAAGGATCATCGGTGGTGTGAGTTGGGAATGGGTTTGGAATTGGAGACGACCAATCCACCGGCTGGCGGTCAAGGTGCGCGGTTGCCTCGAGTCGTGGCGATCAAGGTCCTTTTGCTCAACGCCGGCACAAGGGAACTGGCCATTGTCGACCGTCCAGGCGGACGTTCCATGGCCTTGGTGACAGACCCGCGCTGGGGGGACAACTCCTTCGAGTGGGTACACGAAACCAACTCGCTTCCGGCGCCCCGAGCCGGCGAGGTAATTGTCCTCAAACCGGGTGAGGTTCATACCGTCCGAATTCGCCTTGACGATCCGCTTTGGACGGTAAGGAATCGCGAAGCAGGACCTGCTGGAAAGGCAGCACAGGTGAAACTGGCTGATCTTGAGCAGGATTGGGGCGCGTGGTTTCGATTTGAGTACCGGCCGCCGGAGAGACCGGCCTGCGTGCATCTGCCGTTGGCGGACCGTATCTGGCATGGCCGCTTGAGATCACAAGCTTTTAGTCCCGGCAGTGGGGTCGATTGATTCTGACTAAGGCAACGCTGTCGTCAATCGCGCGTTGGTTTGGAGTATGGCCCGGTCGATTTCATCGAGGGCATCGAGGATGCCCGTTTGGAACGAACCGGGCCGTCGATGCGTTCGCGCGGCGAGTTCACCGGCTATTCCAATCACGATCAAGGCGCCGCATGCGGCCAGCCAAGGATCGGGCTCAACCGCGCAAAAGGCCCCGGTCAACGCGGTGGCCACGCATCCGGTGCCGGTGACGCGGCCCATGAGGGGGTGGCCGTTGGCAATCGCAGCGGTTCGGGCGCCGTCTGTGACGTAATCCTCGATGCCGGTCAAGGAGACTACCACATGGTTTCGGCGAGCCAGTTCGAGAGCGGCGGACCGAGCCGCGGCGACTGTATCCGCGGAATCCACTCCACGGGTATGAGTGGGTTCGCCGGCGAGGGCGAGGATTTCAGAGGCGTTGGCGCGAACGATGGCCGGGCGAAGCTGCTGCAGCATGCGGCGGGCGGTTTCGGTTCGGAATCGAGTGGCCCCGGCGCCGACCGGGTCCAACACGATTGGGATCGAGTGAGCCGAGGCGGCTCGAGCGGCAAGAAACATGGAACCGATCCAAGGTGTGGATAGTGTTCCGATATTGAGAACAACCGCCTGGGCCAAGGCCGCCATTTCTTCCACTTCTTCAGGGGCATGAGCCATGACCGGTGAAGCGCCCAAGGCGAGCAAGGCGTTGGCGGTGAAATTCATCACCACGAAATTGGTAATATTATGCACTACCGGGCGCCTCTGCCGGATTTCTTCCAGCCGTCCGGCAAACCTTTCAATTAGTTCGTTCATACAAAGGGAATGTTACTGGCCCCGTGGGCCTCAGTGCAAAGGAGTATAGACTTCAAGATGGGGTCTCGTGACTTGCAGGCTCTCGGCTGGCTGCGATTCCGGAGAGGAAGACGAGGCAATGAGATTGCCGGCGAGGGCACCTTCACCCCGGCTTTGGCTGGGGGCGATCGGCGGATTCGTTTGCCCGGCGTCTGCCGCGTTGTTTGAATCGTTGTCTGGTTCTGGATCGGGCTTGAGGTTGGCAACGGCAACGATTTCCCATTCCGAACTGGGCACGCCGGGAATCGACGTCAAGCCCACCGTCACCAAGCCGTCCTGGAACCAGACGAAATTTTCCCCAGTCAACAAGTTCCGCCAAAGCAAGTCCGGTTTGCGATCGTCGTTAAAATCTGCGATACCGCTTAACTGACAATTCACCTCGGGAAGGGCGGCTAGTTCGCCGGTGGCGACACAACTGGCGCCGCTCATGAACCATACCCGGTTCTGCCCGGTTTGGGCATGGCGCCAAACGATGTCCGTTTGGCCGTCTAGGTTGAAGTCGCCGGTGCCGGCCACCTGCCAATCGGGGTCGGGCTCGGAAATCAAGTTAGTGGAACCGATGAGGTTTAGATTTTTCATGAACCATATGGCGTGGTTGCCGGAGAGGCCGCGGCGCCACAGCAGGTCGGTTTGATGGTCGGCGTTGAAGTCGCCGGTGCCGAGCAATTCCCAATCGGGCGCGGCTTCGAATTGGATTGAGTCCCAAGCGGTGCAAACGCTGCCTTGCATGAACCAAACCGCCAGGTTGCCGGTTGTCGGGTGATGCCAGAGCAGGTCGGCGCAGCCGTCTCGATTGAAGTCTGCCGCAGCGACAACGCGCCAGTTTGCATTGCTTTCGGGGGCGATGTCAGCCGAATGCACCAAGGTATTATCCTGGATGATCCAGAGGGCGTTTTTGCCGCTGGTTCGGTGACGCCACCAGATGCCGACCTGATTGGACAAGTCCTGGCTTGAAACGGTTCCGGCGCTTGCGGCAAGACAAAGGAGAAGGCCGTTGATTATTCGGTTAAACGGACACACATTTGAATGCATTTGTACCTCCATTTTTAGACTGTGACAGGGGCGCGGTGCCCTCATCCACACGTGGTTTACAAGGATTAGATTACCGTGATGCTATGCATCGGGTAAATACCCCAAAATCAGGGTGATTCGCCCTCTCCGAACAAAGAAGCGCGGATGCATTCAACCGCGCGTGATGAATGGGCTGCTACAACGCGCAAAAAACCGCGCGACCTGATGAGATGGGACATGGGCGGATAAGGGCATCCGCGGTCCGATGCGTTCTCTCGCAAGGAGTTACCGGGGCTGGGCGGTCAATTGCCCGATGTAATATTCCATGAAGGCGTCCCGCTTTGGTTCGAGACAGACGACGGTTGGTTTGCCAAGTTGGGGGTCGATGCGGGTGAAGCCTTGATCGTCGACCACCAGGGGCACGGTCACCTTCTTGCCGAAAAACGTGCCCGGACTGGCCGTTTCGGCTACTGCCAATTGATCGTGCAAGGTCATGCGGCTCCCGGGGCTATCGAGCCACAAACGATAGAGGCACTCCAGGGAATGCGTCAGGGGCGATGCATGATTCCGAACCTGATCGCGTTCGTCCTCGCGCAGCAGTACGTGCGTGGTCGAGTCCAGCGGCACAATCGTCAGGGGCAATCCCGCGCCGTAGACGACCTGGGCGTCCTTGGTTGAGGAGACGACGTTCCATTCGGCGATCGCCGGCTGGTTGTTGGCGCGGCCATACACGCAGCCACTCATCAGGACCACGCGTTTCAACTGATCGCCCAGGCGCGGATTCAGGCGAAGTGCGTCAGCCACGTTTTGGAGCGGCCCGGTGGCGATCAAGGTTACCTGCCCAGGATACCGTTTGACCGTTTCGACGATGAACTCCGCGGCCGGCTGGGTGATCGGTTGCTTTGCCTGGAAGTCTTCGGCCCAGGAGAATTGATAAGCCTCGTCATTATTGGTTTTGCGTCCCACGGCTACCGGGATGTTGTCATGCCCGGTCACGTGAAGCAATTTGCAGGCGATCCTGGCGCGGGCGGGGGTATTGCCGTCGGTGATGGTGATTCCAAGTGGCTCGAACTCGGGGTGAGAGATGATGAACCCCAGGGCCCAGGCGTCGTCGATGTCACCGCCGATATCGGTGTCGAATATGATTTTCATCTTGCTGAGCTCGGCGGATTGGCCGGCGATGGCGCCGGTGATGGCCACGGCCAGTAAGGCCAGCAGGATGCGAAGGCCATGCAACAGCGGTCTTTTCATGACCCATAAGAATCATGCCCGGGCCTGATTTGAAAGGACATTTTTGCCTGGAGGCCGCAGTCAAGACTCAAAACACACGAACCTCATGGCCGCCATTCGATTCGGGGCGGTTCGGGCAGGCCCCGGGCACGATAAGCGGTCCGAAAATGCATCTTGGCAACGAGTGGCAATTTGTCCGCGCCGTGTTTGGCCACGAATGCCTTGGCGGCGGCATCCACCGTTGCCGAGGCGCCCTTGGGCAGGTCGATGCCGAACTGCTTTTCCAAGTGGTTCAGGCGGCTGACAAACTCGTGGCGCGCCAGGATCGAGGCCGCCGCCACGGACAGGTCCGCCTCGGCGCGATGGCGCTGGACCAGTTCGATCTGCCGGCCGAGCGGCATCAATGCCTTGGCGACCACCGACTTTGCGGATGCGAACTGGTCACTGATCGCGCGAACGGGCGGAGGGATCATCCGGTGTTTTTGGCCCATCAGGTTTTCAATGGCGCGGGCATGGCCCCACGCGAGGATGGAGTTGACGCTGCCCATCTTGGCATAAAGCCGGTTGTATGCCTCGTTCCCAATCAGAACCGCCGTTACGACGCATCCCGGTGTCTCCCGAATCTGCTTGGCCAGGTCCGCGATCTTCTTGTCACTCGATATGGACTTCGAATCCCGGATGCCGGCGTTGGCCCAGGCGTTGACGACTGTTTCATTGACGTAAACCCCAGCGATGCAGAGCGGTCCAAAGAAATCGCCCTTGCCGCTCTCGTCCACGCCCATACGCGGCACAAGAAGGTCCGGATTCAACACCGCTTCGTAACCCAGCCGCGCCTCCTTCAATATCTCCGGTTCGAGCACGAACTCGACGAATTCCTGCGTGCCCTTGCCTTGCACGACCAACTTGCCGCTTTCATAAAGGGTTAGGTTCAATTTGTCGCGCGCCGCCCCGAACTTTGCATGGGGCACGTCGCGAAATTCATAGTGATTGGCCCGCAGGTAATCCCGCAAGGCGGCGGCTTGAGGTTCGGCCAAAGTGATGGTGTAACAAGTCAGTGGTTTCACAAATAACGCCGCACTTTAGCCGCTTTCAACCAAAGGCGCAATCATCAGGCTCGAAACCTCGACAGCCTCTTTACTCCCCAGACCTTGGGATAGAGCACACTTTGTCAAGTGCGATTCTGTCCTGGCGCGAGACGCGATCGAGGCGTGTGTCCTGGGCGACACTCAACGAGCGAGTTCAAACTCGCCGGGAAAACAGGCGACACGGTGATGGACGAAGTCAAGGACAGAATTCGAGATACCGATGGGATTGATGAAGTCTTTTGGCCGGCATCTGAGGTTGCACGTGAGAGTCCTGGTTTCGTGCAAAATTTGCGCTCGACCCGGTTCTGAAACGGGGGCCGGACCGGGATGTTTTTGGGTATATACGTGTAACATGCTTGTTATAAACCACTTACGAATATTGCTCCCGGCGATGGCACATACCTTGCAGTGTGTTGTCTCGGGTTGGGAAATGACCGACCCGAAAAATCACGTAACTGTAACGTAAATATGAGTGAATTAAATACATCGACAACCCCGAATGTTCCGGGCGCAAGCCCGGCTCCGGAGCCGCAAAAACCCGCCGCCCCTTCAACTGCCCCAACGCCTCCTCCTCCCGCCATGCCGTCGGGGACGCCCGGGGTGGCCACCAAGGGTTCCGGGCGAAAAGGCCGCAAGCGTTAAGCCGGTTTTTCGGGTGTTGCCAGTAAAGAAAGGGCGGAGAGGCTGTATTGACTCGCGACGGGGGCGCGCTTGCGCCCCGGCAGGCGCGGGAGGCATCGTTCTGTGTACTCGCGGATCGCGCGATTCATGCATTGCGCTTTTCGGGAGAAGGGCCAGGGGCTGGGTGCAGCCCTTTTGATTTTCTCTCCCCTTGCTGTGCCAGGGGGAGAGAAAATGCATGGGAGACCACACTAGGGAAGCGAATCAAGCACAGCCAACATCTGTTCCGGCTGTGTGCATTCGCGAAAGGCCGACAACTGGGATTCGTCTTGCACGAAACGGGATAGGCGGGAAAGGAGGTTGAGGTAGCGTTGCGCTTCGGAGAGCGGGACGGCCAGCAAAAAAATCACATGCGCCCGGTCGCCCTTCTGATTTCCCCAAGGCACGCCCTCGGCGGATAAGCCGACGGCGAACGAGAGCGAATTTACCGCATAACCCCGCGCATGCGGAAAGACAACACCTTTTTCAGGAGCCGCGTTCAGCATATACTCGCGTTCGAGCACGGCCTGGAAAAAGGCGAGGGCGTCCTCGATCCGGCCGGCCGTATGAAGGCGCTTGGTCAGTTCCTTGATAGCGCCCATCTGGTTGATGCTGAGCAACCTGGGGGTGAGGAGTCTAGGTTCGGTAAATTCTCCCGGAGTCATGGTATATGTGCGCTCGTCATGTCCGGCGTTTCCCGGCATCCGCCTCTCGAGGGCGCAGGGCGATCGGCCTGGCCGAGAAAGCCGGTTCTATCTATCCGGCATATTCGAAGTTTTTCAAAGTATGTCAATGTCCGCATTTCATCCGGGGCTGCCTAAGTGATAATCATCTTATGCCTATTAAATGATCAGCCGTCAACGATTGTTTTTATGAGGCGCACGGCCAGATTTAGCGATGAATTGGTTAGCATACTTCGTGCCGCGCTTTATTGGCTTCCATCGTTGCGCACCGGCCAAACGACTCGCTCGTAGCCGATGAGGGGAGCGTGGGGAGCGTGGAGCGTTAGGGCGTGGGGATCGTAAGAGATTGCGAGCGTATGGTGGGGCTTGTGCTGCCAAGCCCCGGAGCGTGTGAATTGGAAGGTAACGAAAGGGACAATGACACGCTCCCCACGCTCCACGCGCCACGCCCTCACGCGCCATGCTCTGCCGTGTCCTTCGAGGGTCCCAGCAGGCCGTATTTCTTAAGCTTATACTGGAGGGCGCGCCGGCTGATGCCCAAACTCCGCGCCGCCTCCTCGCGGTTGGCGGATACGTGCAGGAGCGTTTGGCGAATCAACTGCATTTCGACTTCCCGGAGAGATGTACCGGCCCTGACCGCGAATTCGCTTTGCGCCGCCTCGGCGCGGCGCAACGGTTCGGGCAAATCCTCGACGCGAATTTTGCGGTGGTGAACGGTGATCACCAGACGTTCGACGACGTTGCGCAGTTCGCGCACATTGCCGGGCCACCGATAGCGCTGGCAAATCCCAAGGGCCTCCGGCGTGATCATCAAGGACGGTCGTTTGTGCTTGCTGACGTAATGCTGGAGAAATGCCGCCATCAGCAAGGGGATGTCTTCCGGCCGCTCCCGCAATGGCGGCAGTGCGATTGGCATCACGTTCAACCGGTAAAAAAGGTCTTCACGGAACCGTCCTTCCTTGACGCATTGTTCGAGGTTCTTGTTGGTCGCGGTTATGATCCGGACGTTGGCCGGCGTCAGGTCATCCTGGCCGACCATCTGAAACACCCCTTCCTCGATCACGCGCAAGAGGTCGCCCTGGCCCTTGGGCGGCATATCGGCCACTTCATCCAAGAAAAGCGTTCCGCCTTCGGCCATTTGAAACCGTCCAGTGCGGGTGGTATAGGCGCCCGTGAATGCTCCCTTGACATGCCCGAATAATTCGCTTTCGAGCAATTGTTCCGGCAACGCGGCGCAATTGACCGAGACGAACGGTTGATCGCGTCGCAGGCTCTTGTGATGAATCGAGTGGGCCACCAGTTCTTTACCTGTGCCGCTTTCTCCCGTGATCAGGACGGTGATATCGCTCGGTGCGATCTCGTTCACGATGCGGCTGATGGCCGCGATGCCTGCGCTTGAACCGAGCAGTGGATTGGGAACGGAGCGCTTCTGCAGCCGCTGGCGCAAGTCCTTGTTTTCCGCAACCACGGATTGGTATTCGAGGGCTTTTTTGACTGTCGACCGCAATCGTCGCAGGTCCAATGGCTTGGGAAAATAATCATAAGCTCCTTGTTTCATGGCATCGACCGCTGCCGTTACCGTGCCGTAGGCGGTCATCAGGATCATGGCTGCCTCCGGGCTCTTTGTCTTGAGCTGGGCCAGCAACTCGCTCCCGGTCCGGCCCGGCATCCGGACATCGGCGATGACCAGGTTATAGTTGTCCTGCTCGAGCAGGTCGGCGGCGGCCTGGCCATCGGTGGCGGTGGTTACCCGGTAACCTTCACGTTCCAAGGCCTCCTTGATTCCGGCGCACAGGCTCGGCTCGTCATCGGCCACGAGGATATGAGTTTTAGATTGGTCCATTGCCAGTTTTTCCCCGGCCGCTGCCCGTTGCGCGGGAGGCCGTGCCGGGACATATTCGCGGCGTCAGGCCGTCACCGGGTGCTGCACCGGCAACGTCAGGATGAAACTCGAACCCCGGCCCGGTTCGCTGTCGATCCGCAAGGTTCCCCCGTGGGCGCGAACGACCTGCTGGGTGATCCAAAGGCCCAGGCCGTTTCCTCCGGGCTTGGTAGTGTAGTAAGGCTCGAAGATTTTCAACTGGTCTTCAGGCTGAATCCCTTGACCGTCATCCGTTATCTCGGCGGCGACCTGGTCCGTCCCAATCTTTCGGGTGCGAACCCAGACGTGACCATTGGCCGAGGAAGCCTGGAGGGCGTTAATAACCAGGTTGATCAAGGCCTGGGTTAACAGGATGGAATCGCCTTCCACCGGCGGCAAGTCCGGTGCCAGCTCCATTCGCAGGTCGATCCCGCGTTCCTGCGCATCTGCCTCGAGCAGATCGCACGTCTGATTCACCAGGCCGTTAAGCGACTGCGGCAGGACCTCGAGCACCGACGGACCGGCCAATTGCAGGAAACGGGTAACCACGTTTTCGAGGCGCCGAATCTCGGCGCGGATGATCTGAAATCGGTCCGCGGCGCGCTGTCTCAGACCGGTGTCGCCGGTCATAAGGTCCTCCTCCAAAAGCTGCACGTGTACGTCGAGTGCGCTTAATGGATTCCGGATTTCATGGGCCAGATGCGAAAGAAGCCGGGCCACCAGGTGCCGTTTCTCTTCCTGCGCATCTTCACCCGCAACCGGCAGACTCGCGGCCTTGTCCAGTGCCATGTTCATTTGGCATAAGGTTACCGGTAATCAAGTTGCGCTGCAAGCCGGACGGAGTTCTTGTGATTTGTCGGGCCGGACCGCATAATGAATTGGCTTGGCGGGATGCCGGGCTTTTGAATGATCATATGAATCGTTATCTGGCACTGTTGCTTCAGTTGCAGGAATTGGCCCTCATGCGGAAGGCGCAAGCCGTCATCCAACCCCAAGGCGATTCGGGCGATTTCGCAGCTCTCGATCAAAAGATCAATAAACTCCGCCACAAATTGCCGGGGCCTATCCTGTCCCATTTCGATCATTTGATGCGCCACAATCCCGATGCCGTGGTGCCCATCTCCGACGGTCAATGCGCCGGTTGCCACCAGGAAATCGACCCCCAAATGGCCGCCCGCGCTCACTCCTCCCGCGAACTGGTTCACTGCCCCCATTGCCAGCGATTCATCTTCCCCGCTCACCAGGCCCCTCCCTTCGTCGAATTGAAATGATAAAAGGGTAAAAGTGGACCTGGATTTGGGATTTGGGAATTGGATTTTAAGGTTTTGAGGGCGCTGGTGAAAATGGCAAGGAGTTCATTCGCCTCTTTCTTTTGCCACTGACGCTCATGTGGATGTCCCAAACATGCAAACTCCAGGGTCCTCCTCTCCAACTCTCTCTTGTCCATTCATCACTTGTTATATCCCCAATCCCAAATCCCCAATGCCCTCCGAGACCGGGTCTGAGGCTCTGCCTCGCCAGGTCACAGGTTCGTGGGGCATGTTCCCTCGTCGCGCCTGGCCAGAAACCAAAGGCGGGGCAACAAATGTATAGCTATTTCCGGGACGCCACACTAAGATCGGCCTTGATCGCATATATATGAAGAACCAGACGGCTATGGGAGCCGAGTTATGAATAAAAGGTATTTCTCGATTTGCTCGATGGTCATGGCGGCCGTCGCGGCGGTGGTTGCGCTTGCCGGTCTTTTCTCCCCCACGGTTTCGGCCGGCGAACCGGATCGCCTCAAACCCATCGGCGAGGCCAAAGGCATTCATCCCGGGCGCGTGATTTGGGTGCATGACGCGGATGCGACGGATTGGAAAGGGCCGGGTGACGGCCACTGGTGGGAGGCGAATCACACCAGCCAGAAGGAGGTGGACAAGATGGTATCTCGAGCACTGCGGGAATTGACGGGCGCTGACAGTGATGCCCAAGCCTGGGACCGGCTATTCCGTTACTTCAACCGGGCGCGCGGCAAAGGCGCTGTCGGGTATCAACCGGGCGAGAAGATTGCGATCAAGGTGAATTTTGTGGGGATGATTTGGCATGAAGGCGCCGTTGATCCCAAGACCTACACCCTGACGAAGCGGCAAGACTACATGAACACTTCGCCGCAAATGATCCTGGCCGTGCTGCGGCAATTGGTCGAAGTGGCCGGGGTTAAAGAGGCCGACATCTCCATGGGTGATACCTTGGCCTACATGGTCGATGAATATTTCAATCTCTTTCACGATCGCTTTCCCGGGGTCAATTATATCGATTATGGCGGAAAGGCGGGTCGCGTGAAGGCCAAGCAGTCCGATGTCCCATTATACTGGAGCAGCCGTCCGGAGGGATGCAAACAGGATTACCTGGCGTCGTATATTGCCGAAGCCGATTACCTGATCAACCTGGCGAATCTAAAGGCGCATACGGGGGCGGGGGTGACTCTTTGTGCCAAGAATCATTACGGTTCGTTGGTGCGATGGCCGGCCGAGAAGGGTTACTATGACATGCACCCGTTCGCTTTTTCCAAGGATAAAAAAGTGTATCGGGCGCTGGTTGACCTGATGGGGCATCCCCAGTTGGGCGGAAAGACGGTGCTTTACCTGATCGATGGCCTTTATTCCGGCAAGCATCCCATCGATCCGGCGCCGCGGAAGTGGAGTTCGCCGCCTTTCAATGGCGACTGGACGTCGAGCCTGCTGGCTTCGCAGGACCCCGTGGCCATCGACTCCGTCGGGTTCGACTTCATCTGGACCGAGTGGGAGGATTATCCGCGCGCGGACGGGGTGGATGAATATTTGCACGAGGCGGCCCTGGCGGGTAATCCGCCATCGGGAACTTTCTATGATCCTGACCATGCCACCCCCACGAAGCGCCTGTCGAGTCTCGGTGTGCACGAGCATTGGAACAACGCGGTGGAAAAGAAATACTCGCGCAACCTGGGCAAGGACGATGGGATCGAGCTCGTCCCGGTGGAACTGAGCCACGAGAGCCAATGACCGTTTGAGCGTCGGAGCGTCGGAGCGTAAAGAGCGTGGTAAGCGTGAGGGGGCAGGTGCGCAAGAGATCAACTCGCCGTTGCGCTCCGCACGCAGAAAGCGCCGCCGCCGCTTAGCTCTGCCGGCGCACTACAGACGCTTCACGCTTCACTCTCCTCATGGGACCGCCGGCTATTCGACAAACTCGAGGATGCCGAACTTTTCCGGGGTGTGAAAGTTGCCGTTCATGGTTGGACTCCAGGCCAGCAGGGCCTTATTCGCCCGGTCGGCGCGGAAGAGGTTGATTCGCCAGCGGGTGCCGGTTTCGGGCCTGGTTTCACTCAAGGCCTGCATCGGGATGCGCCACTCGCAGGTCCAGACCCGGGCCTGGTCGTCAACCTTGACGGCTGATTCGAAACCGCTGGTCCAGGCGAAATCACGGTTGGGCAGGTTAAGGGCCAGGTCGAGCCGTTCGTTGGTGGGCGCCACCTGGTATTCGGTGTAGTGATTCGGGCTGGACGGATCACTGCGGATGAATGCCTCCACCACGTCGCGGTCCCAGAGGCTCGCGCCGGGCTGTTCCATGTTGTAGCGTTTTTGGTTGAACTGGGGAGGTTCGAAAACCGTGAGCCTGGTGTAAGGGCATTCATAGGCAAGGTAGAGATAAGCGTGGGACCACAGCAAGCGGACCTTGGTCTCGAGCTCGGGGCGGGCGGCGTAATCGGTTGTTTGGCATTCAATGCGAACCGGTTCGGCGGTCTGCCACACCGGTTCGTCCAGATTTCCATTGGGCACGAAATCCTGGCTGATGTGCCGGGCGCGGACCACCGGCAATGGCATTGACCGGCCCAGCAGTTTGCGCGCGTTATCGAAGTAAATCTTGCGCAGAACCGCGGCCGGCAGGTTGATGGAACTGATTGTCCAATTGCCTTGAATCGGGGTCATGTGGGGCCAATCACGGTCGGACGTCTCGAGCCAGCGCCATTCCTTGGCGAAAAAGACTTCCGCATCGGCATCAGTGGCGGGCGGTTCGTTGCCGCTCGAACCGAGGATGAGCTTGCCATAGACCTGAAAATCGGTGCCGAAAAGAATCCGGTCCTGGTACTTGAGGAAGAGGCGGCGGACCTGGTCGGGGTCGTGGCGGCCAATCTCCGGGATGCGCGCCGCCAGGTCGGCGAACATATTGGGATAACGGCTCAGCGAGGCATCCACCCAATCCAATTCCTCGGCGTTATTGGCGAAGTGGACGCACACGAAGGTGGTCTCGGGGTGGCGGGCGATCACGCGGTTGAGAGATTCGAGCAGTTCTTTCCAGGCAGGGAATTTGTTGGTGTCGCCGAACCACCAACTCGGGTGGTCTTTCAGCTCCTGCCAGCGTTCGTTCTTATCGTTGTAAGGCATCCAGAACGCCTTGGGATCGGCCGCGTGGATTGACACCGGCATGCCCAATTCCCCGCAGCGATGCCAGACGGGATCAAGCTTTGGGTCATCGATCTTGAGGAGTTTGCCCGCCCGATCGCGCAGGTAGAGGCCGAGGCGTTTGTATTCCTTGAACCCGGCGGCTCCCAGGCGATGGCCTTCATCGATCTGCTTCACGGCGTTCCGGGAGAAGTCCGGGTCGTCCCAATCGTCGTAATCGAGGTTCATGTAAAGCAGGAACCGTCCGGGATACAAGGTGTCGGCCAACTGCTTGTTACGTTCGAACTCGGACGGTCCGCCGTCCTTGGGCCGTGTGACGGTGCCGCCGCTGAGGTTGACCTCCAGGCCAACGCCGGCGGCATCCATAATCTTGACCGCCCGCGCCAGGCGTTCCGGGGTTGAGTCGATGTGCTGATGCAGATCGATGATGCGGTGCTCGCGGCGCCACCGGGCGGCTTGGCGGCTGGTCGGGGCATCGTCAGCGATGAGGGTCAGGCTCATGAGAGAAAGGGAAACCACGGCGGAAACGAGAAATCTAAGTTGCATAGGCCATTTATAGTATGTCGGCAATGGGCGGCAGAATAGTGCGGTGGGTTTCCCTAATCAAGTATTGTTTTCTCGCCGGGAGCGATCCAGCCTTGGTTGAGCCGAATCGCTGTTGAATTGGCGACCGGACCATCTCAGCAAACGGTTGGCTCATGGCGTTGACGAGCCGATAAAGGGGGACATCGAGGCGCGCCGGACCTCGGGCATATCCAGAACGCGCCCCGGCAGCGCGGTCGTCGGGAAGCGTTCAAAGGCCGGCAAACTCGTCTGGCTCGAGTGCCACCTCGCGAACCGCATCCGCTCGACGATTAAAATTGCAGTCCGCCGGCGATGCTCGAACCATTCTACGAAACAAGAGATTGAACTGATGCTCGATGTTACCCACGTGATTGGGTGTCCAGATTTTTGGCGGTTCCATCTCTACAATGGACATGCTGCCGATAGTTTACTTCCCAGATCGCTAGCCCACGGTCTGGGGAGCAAGGCGGGACTAATGGAAAACCGCGCTGGCACGCTTCTAGCTAGCCGGAACGGCAATGCAATCTCTAATGTTCTCCCTGGTTTGGTCTAGAGTAAGGCCGGAATGGTATCGGAGCTTTCCGGTGCGAGTTCGAAGTATACTATGGTTTTACCTGGCATTCGTTCTCTTCAGCGCATCGGTGTTTGGAACCCAGAGTGTTACCTTGGCATGGGATGAAAATACCGAATTGGACCTAGCCGGCTACAATCTCTATTACGGGACGAGTAGTGGCAACTATACCTTCAGCAGTTCGGTGGGTAACGTGACCCAGACAACCGTTGCCGGACTGGAGGAAGGGTTGACCTATTATTTCGTGGTGACTGCTTATAACACGTCGGGCTTGGAAAGCGACCCGTCGAACGAGGTCATGTATCAGGTTCCAAACGCGGTTGTGGGACCGGTTGACCCGGTTATTGCCTGGTCGAACCCCGCTGACATTGTATACGGAACCAGGCTTGATTCCGTTCAGTTGAACGCGACCGCGGACGTTCCGGGCATTCTCACGTATGATCCTCCCGCGGGGACGATGCTTCAGGCGGGCAACGCCCAGGCGCTTTCGGCGGTATTTACCCCAACTGACACAAACAACTACAATACCTGCATAAAAACCGTAAGCGTGAATGTTTTGAAGGCGCCCTTGACAATTACCGCCGAGGACAAGTCCATGTCTCAAGGTTCGCCCATCCCTCCGCTCACCGCGCGATACAGCTTCTTTGCCGGGGATGACAGCGTTTCGTGCCTTGACACACCGGTGGTGCTCGCCACGACGGCGACTTCGAGCAGCCAGGCCGGCGTGTATCCCATCGCGGCCGTGGGGGCGACCAGCGCCAACTACGACATTACCTTTGTGAACGGGTTGCTTACAGTAACCGCACCGCAACTGGTTTCAATCAGCTTGTCGCCGTCGGTGGAGTCGGTTTCCGAAGGCCAGACCGTGACCTTCACAGCTATTGGAACTTACACGGATGGCACAACTCAAGACATCAGCTCGGAGGTTACCTGGGGTACATCGTCACCGACTGTGGCCGCGATTGACTCTTCCGGGGTGGTTGTTGCCGAAGAGCCGGGCACGGCTTTGATCACCGCCTCGATGTCGAACCTCAGCAAGTCGGCCATACTGACTGTTGAATCCACCCTTTCTTTTAGCAACGAGAATCCGATTGAGATTCCAGACCTCGGTTCCGCTTCGCCTTACCCATCAACGATCCAGGTCAGCGGTTGTTCAGGGACAGTGAACAAAGTGACGGTAACGCTCAGGAGAATCAGCCATAATAGTCCCAGTGAACTCCAAATACTACTGGTTAATCCCGGTGGCAAGGGCGTGATACTAGCCGCGAATGCCGGCGGTTCGAGTGCCATTAAAAATGCGACTTTGACCTTTGACGACGCCGCGGGTGCCAGTTTGCCGCGGTTCGACAAGACAAGTTCAGGCTCTTACCTTCCGACTCGATATGGAACCGTGGCCGCCTTTCCGGCGCCGGCGCCTGGGTCTCCTTACGGGTCTGCCTTGTCCGCCTTCAATGGCACCGTTCCCAACGGCAATTGGTCCTTGTATATCATGGATAAGGAGGCGCGGCATTCAGGGACAGTCAGGGATGGCTGGAGCCTGGCAATAGCCACCTCGACGGTTGCGCCAATGTCTCTGGCGACGTTTCGAATCGAAGCTTTAAGTCTCCTGGCGGACGGACGGGCCAGGCTTGCCGTGAAAGGGCCGCCGGGAAAGCGGTACGACCTCCAAGTCAGCACGGACTTCAATCATTGGCGCAGTGTGCGCACGGATGTTGTTTTAATCGAAAGATTCACAGTCGTCGACGAGAACGCCGGCTATTCGAGTGCACGGTTTTATCGAATCATGGAAGCGGCGGAAGCCTCGGGCAAAACAGCAACAACATCACTAAAGTAAGGCGCGGTAAAGTTTTTAGTGTTGAGTCCCTTCCTTCATCCAAGTGCAACGGGAAGGGCGGCCCGGGGTCCTGCACAGCCCCTATGCTCATTACGCTTACTATGATCCTACTGCTCCAACGCTGCATCTTCGAGACGTCATTCGAGGCGCACTTGGCAGTGGCCTTTGACTACCTCGCCGATCAACCAGGCTGGTTGGCGCCGGCCTCGAAGGAAGCGCAGCGCGGCGTCCGCCTTGTCGCCAGCCACGACGAGAGTCATGCCAACGCCCATATTGAATACCTGGTACATCTCCGGCTCGGGTACCCGGCCCTTGGTTTGCAGGAGCTTGAATATGGGCGGCACGGGCCATGTCTTGCGCCGGATGATTACGTCGCAACGTTTGGGTAACACTCGAGGGATATTATCGAGGAAACCGCCTCCGGTAATGTGGGCCAGGCCCTTGATGGCGTCTGCGTCTTCGCTGACGTCTTGATTTGGGTGTTTGCCGGCACGAGAAGCGGGACGCCTTGGCTGGGGCGGAATGGAGGATGCAGGATTGAACTTGTTCAACAACCGCTGAACGAGGGGACCATAGCTCAAATGCACTTTCAGCAATTCTTCGCCTATGGTGCAACCGAGTTCGGCCAGGCGTTGGGAAGGTTTGAGTTTCATCTGCTCGAAAAGAATGCGGCGCGCCAGGGAATACCCGTTGGTGTGAAGGCCGCTCGAAGGCAGGCCGATCACCGCGTCTCCCGGCTCGATGCGTTTTCCGTCGAGAATCCTGGACCTTTCCACCACTCCCACGATGGTGCCGGAGACGTCATATTCGCCGGGGGCATAAAAGCCTGGCATCTGGGCCGTCTCGCCGCCGATGAGTGCGCAATGGTTTTGGGCGCAAGCGCGGGCAAAACCGGCGATGATCTGCGTGAATACGCGCGGCTTGAGTTTGCCGGTGCCGATGTAATCCAGGAAAAACAGGGGCTCGGCTCCGAGCACCGCGATGTCGTTGACGCAGTGGTTGACCAAGTCCTGGCCGATGGTGTCGTGGCGGTCCATGGCGAAGGCCACCTTCAGCTTGGTGCCGACGCCGTCGACACTCGAGACCAGGACCGGTTGTTGGAACCGTTTGATATCGAGGGCAAAGAGGCCGCCGAAACCGCCGACCTGGCCCATGACCTCCGGCCGGTGGGTGGAAGCGAGCAGTTCAGGCAGGCCGGCTTTCAGGCGGTTGCCAAGGTCGATATCGACGCCGGCGGCGGTATAGGATTTCTGCGCCATAATTAAACTCGAGGATTCAAGCAAAGTTGCGCCGCAAATAATCAAGGCTCCGTTCGGCGATGATTTCGGGGCCGTCATCGAAATTGAATACCTCGACGGAGACGTATCCCGAATAACCGACCTCTTTCAGCGCGGCAGCGATGGGGGCGAAATCGACTTCGCCGAAACCGGGTCCTTTGAGGTTGGAGTCATTGGCATGGAAATGGGCAAAGTGAGGCCAGGAGTCGCGGATGATACGTGGGATGGGCATGGTCTCCGAAGACATGGCCTTGACGTCGAGGATGATCTTAAAATTCGGATGATTCAACTGCCGGACGAAGCGGATGGCCTCGGCGGCGGTGTTGATGAAATTGGTTTCGGCGGGAGCCAATGGTTCAAGGCAGAGGACAACCTGGCGCTCGGCAGCGCGATCTAGGGCGAGGCGAAAGGTCTCGGCGGCCCAATCCCAGGCCTGGCCGGCGGAGACATTGGGCAGGACATTGCGTTGTTTGGGTGAACCAACGACCATAATACGGCCGCCCATGTCCGCGCAAAAATCGACCAGTTGCCTGAAATAATCGGCCGTGCCCAAGCGAATGGCCGCGTCGGAATGATTTATATATAGGCCGTCCGGCTTTACGAGAACCCAATGGATTCCGGCAATTGCAATCCCGGTTCGAGCGGCGGCGGCGCGCAGGCGTTGGCGGTTCGACTGGGAAATCGAGGTTACCGAGTTGGCGAGGGTGAAGGGGGCGATCTCGACGGCGTCATAGCCGGTTTTGGCGGCGTAGGCGAAGGTGTCTTCGATGTTCCACCCGCGGAAAATCTCGTTACAGATAGCAAATTTAATTGGCGCCTGGTTTGGCATGGGCGGCAGTCTGCCAAAGCCGGTGAAAGGATGCAAGGACGGGTAAAATGGACGTTGAAAAACAGGGCCATCGCGGTTAGTATGAAGTGGTTATGTTGGAAGATCGCTATTACATGCGCGACACGAACTTTGCCCCGCGGCTTTCGGTTACGGTGGTGATTCTGTTGCTGAATGCGGTCATCTTCGTGGTCCAATCCATCCTCGAACGCTATAGCAACTGGCCGATCTTTGATTATTTTGCCTTGAGCGCGGCGGGTTTGTTGAAGGGGCGTATCTGGCAACTGATTACCTTCCAGTTCATGCATGGGTCGGTAATGCATCTGCTGGTCAACTCGCTGGTGATCTACGTGTTTGGCCGCGCCTTGGAGGAGACGTTGAGCCGGGGACCGTTTTTGCGCCTCTATCTGCTCAGCGGTGTCGCTGGCGGATTGGTGCAATTCATGGCGCAATGGTTATGGCCGGCGCATTTTCCCGACGTGCCGGTGATCGGAGCTTCAGCGGGTGCTTTCGGCCTGGTAGCGGCATATGCCATTATGTTCCCGGAGCGGCCATTGACCGTTCTGTTGGCCTTCATTATCCCGATCACGATGCGCGCCAAGTATCTGCTCGTGATTAGTTTTGCGCTGGCGCTGTTTGGAATCGTTGTGCCCACAGGCAACGTGGCGCATGCGGCTCACCTGGGGGGGATACTTGGCGGCCTGGCGTATGTATACGGAACGGTGCTTTCGCCAATGACCTGGTTTAGATGGCCGACATTGCGGACGGTGAGTCGGACGCGTGAATTAGTGAGCACAGCCGCCTCGCGGCGCTCCGTCTTTCGCCGTCACAAACGCAATGAAGAGGAAGACTTGCCTCCGGCGGAGTTTATTAGCCGAGAAGTTGACCCCATCCTGGATAAGATATCGGCGCACGGCATTCAGAGCCTTACCCAACGGGAACGCCAAATCCTCGAAGCGGCGCGCAACAAGATGGCCAAGCGGTAGAGTAAACCAAGATAACAAAGAGAACGGGATTCAATCCTTCGCGTCTGGAAGACTCGGAACAGTCCGTTTATTTAGTTCTGAATTTTCGGGCCGGAGGCCCGTATGACCTGCCGACCGGAGGTCCGCCCCACGCGTTAAAGCAACTTCCCTTTTGCGGACAGCTCATTAAGCTGAGGGCATGATTGATCGTTATTCCCGACCGGCGATGCGCGAGATTTGGAGTGAACAGCGGAAGCTCGAAATCTGGCTTCAAATTGAGCTGCTGGCAAGCGAGGAGTTATGCGGCCAGGGGCTAATTCCGCCGGAGGAATTCGCCCAGATCAAGTCCAAGGCGGGCTTTAGCCCGGACCGGTGCAAGGAACTGGAACGAACGCTGAACCACGACGTGGTGGCCTTTACGACCAACGTGGCGGAGCGTATTGGTGTGCCGGCGAACCGCTGGTTGCATTTCGGTTTGACGAGCAGCGATGTGCTCGATACCGCCTTTGCGGTCCAGATGGTGCAATCCGCCGATATTCTAATAGCCGACGTCATGGCCTTGCGGCAGGTGGTGGCGGCACAGGCCAGGAAATTCAAGTTCACCCCGATGATGGGGCGGAGCCACGGCATTCACGCTGAACCGATCACCTTCGGGTTGAAGATGGCCTCGATGTATGACGAGTTCGGGCGGGCATTGAGCCGGCTCAAGGCGGCACGCGAGTCGTCGGCGGTGGGCAAGCTGTCCGGGGCCGTGGGCACCAGCGCGCATCTCTCGCTGGAGATCGAGGCCCGGGTTTGTGGCAAGCTTGGACTGCGGCCGGCGCCGATAGCGACCCAGGTTGTCCCAAGGGATGTGCATGCCGAGTTCATCCTGGCCTTGGCCTTGGTGGCGTCGAGCATTGACCGGTGGGCGACCGAATTTCGCCATTTGCAGAGAACTGAGGTGCTCGAGGTGGAGGAATTCTTTGCGCGCGGCCAGAAAGGTTCGAGCGCAATGCCGCACAAACGAAACCCGATCACCAGCGAACGGCTGTGCGGCCTGGCCCGGGTGCTTCGAGCCAATGCCGTTGCGGCCCTCGAGGACGTGGCGTTGTGGCACGAACGCGACATCAGTCATAGCTCGGTCGAGCGTATTATTTTTCCCGATTCGTGCACGTTGCTGGATTATATGCTGGCAACGCTGACCAAGTTGACGGAGGGACTGATTGTGTATCCGGAAAACATGTCGCGCAACCTCGAGCTTTCGCTGGGACTATGGCATTCGCAATCGGTGTTGCTGGCCTTGATCAAAAAGGGACTTACCCGCGAGGATGCCTATGAACTGGTTCAACGCAACGCCATGAAAACCTGGCAGGCGAAACACTCCGGCACCGCACCGGCCGATTTTAAATCCCAACTCCTTTCCGACCCCGAAATAGCACGCCACCTTTCCCGCACCGAGCTGGACCAGGTCTGCAACCTGGATTCACACTTCCGTAATGTGGAAGCCCGGTTTAAGGAGGTGGGGTTGGAGGATGGCGGGCGTGAAGCGTGAAGCGTGGAGCGTGGAACGTGAGGAGGGCGCCGGCAGGGCAAAGCGGTGAGGGTGCTTTGGCCGCTCGAGGGCGTGGAGGGTAAG
Organism: Candidatus Omnitrophota bacterium; assembly: GCA_023473405.1. Taxonomy (GTDB): domain Bacteria; phylum Verrucomicrobiota; class Verrucomicrobiia; order Limisphaerales; family UBA1319; genus JAMCZD01. Next base: position 4,493 of record JAMCZD010000291.1, on the reverse strand, counting down.
AGCGTATCGAGCGTGAGGTAAGGCTCGGCAGGAGCCGAGCCCTAACTCGTTCGAGTTATTTGCCCAGCAAATGCTCGATGGCCATCTGGTCGAGTGCCTGGTAATCGCGTTCGGCGATTAGCTTCTGGGCGGTGGCTTCGTCGAATGTGCGCGCCTTTTCAAGGAGCCGCAGGAAGGTCTTGCGGCTGTGAGCCAGGTGATCGACTGCGTGTTCGATCTTGGTGGAGCGGAATGAATGGACGTCAAAGGCGACGCATTCGCCCTTGCTGCCGTACTTATTACGTTCCAAGGCGCGCACCTGGTTAAAGGCGCTGCGCAAGCTATGGCAACCAAAGGGTTTGTCCTGGTCGAATTTGAGGCCGTTTTGGTCGTTGAGGTGCACGGACCACAGCTTCCCAAAGGACATCGCAAACTCCATTTCGTCGGCTGGATCGAGCCCGGCCAAGATAGCGTGGGCGCTTTCGACGAGTCCGCCGACGCGCTTGGGATCGTTTGTCAGGTGGGCCAGGGCCATCGCGTGACCCATGGTGGGGATGTAGGCGATGTCCATTGGCTCATTGGGTTTGGGCTCGATGGCGATGCGAATCTTCTTGTCGTAATCGAGCATTTTATCGAGGGCAGCGGCCAGGAGTTCAGTGCTGCGTTTGGCGCTTTTAGCCTCGCGCAGGTAAGTTCCCTCGCGGGCGAGCCACAACACGATGAGATCGGTATCGAGGATTCGGGCGATATCGATGCAGCGCAAGGATCGGTCGATGGCGTATTTGCGGGCCTTGGGATCGTTGCTGGTGTAGGCGCCGTCGATGGTCATTGGGCTGAACCAGAGCCGCGGGGCGACCATCTCGGCAAAGATGCCGGCGTCGTCGAGTTTTTTCTTAAGTTCCTTGGCTTCTTTGCGAACCTGGTCGGGCGACTTGGAGTCGATGTCGGGAACGGCATCGTCGTCGTGGAACATCATCGCGTCGAACCCGAGTTCCTTGAGTTTAGCGAGTTTCCAGTCGAAGGGTTGGGGTGGGCGGGTAGTCGGTCCGTAGGGGTCAGCGCCTTCGCTGATGTTCCACGGGCCGAAACTGAATTTGTATTGGTTTTCTTTAGCCATAGTATATGAGTCGGAGGTTAATGGATTGTGTTGGATTGTGAACAAAAATCTCAGGCATCCAGGTCGGTTAGGACTTGGTCGAGGTGCTTGAGCGAGCGCTCCGCTTCGGTTTCAGTTCCGCACTCGACCGACAAGACGCCGGTGAAGTTCGCCTTTTTCAATCGACCGACGATGCGCCGCCAGTCGATGACGCCGTCGCCGCAGGCGCAGCCCACGGCGGTGCCGGTGACCTTGCCGCGTTCGGCCTCGGCCTGTTTGACCGAGATATCCTTGGCGTGGACATGGACGACTTTACCGATGACGGCTTCGAGCATTTCGTAGGGGTCTTCCCCGGACAGGAACGTGTTCCCACAGTCGTAGTTGACCCGAATCCAGGGCGAGTCAACCAGTTCGAGTATCCGTTTCATGCGTTGGATTTTTGCCGTATACGGTCCGTGCTGTTCGACTCCGAGGTAAACGCCGTTCTCATCACAAGTCTCGGCGATGGCGCGCAAGTTGATTTTCATCAGGTCATAGGCATCCTGTTCGCTGAGCCATTTTGGCGGATACATGTCTTCGGTGATCTGGACAATATTACAGCCGAGGGCCTTGGCGTAGCGAATGGCGCGCCGGGCATACAGGACGCCAAATTCCGGGCTGAGCAAGTCCGAGTGCGAGGAGAGGGCGCTGATCTTCACCCCGGCGTCCTCGACCATCTTTTTGATCTCCGTCGGATCGGTGTCCATGCTGGTTACGTGGCAGTAACCGCTATTGGACAGCAGGCACCGTCCCATGAGAAAGCAGGGTTCCACATATGCGAACCCGAGTTTGGCGGCGGCCTTGACCCCGTAGGCGAGGCTCTTGTCCGCGTGGCGAACAAATTCGAGGTTGACGCCCACGGACATCCTGGATTTGCCACTCGAGGTCTTTGCCGCACCGGTCTCGGCCATCACCGTCGGGGTCGTAACCGCGGCGGCCCCCAAGGCTCCGCCGGCCATCGCCATCACCGAACCTTTGAGGAAATCCCGGCGCGGAACCATGCTTGGCTCCGGCACGGTCGAGTCGCCCATCGAGAATTCCGGGGATTGCAGATTATTGTTTTGGGCGAACAAAGGCTGATCTAAATCGTTGGAGTTCATATTAACGCTAATTTGTCATGCGGGAATTTCTCTCAGGATGGCAGACGCAAGGTCAAAGTCAAACCCGGAATCGAGCCAAGAAAGGGAGCCTTGACCAGATAGCCGGATGTCCATAAATAGTCCTTGTGATAAATAAAAACTCTGGTTTAGGCGGCTTGGTATGCGGTCTCTAGCCCCGAAGCGAATTCGTCAACTATTGGCCGCCATTCGCCAGGCGCGCGTGCTGGTGGTGGGCGACGTTATTCTCGACCAGTTCATCTGGGGGCAGGTGGCAAGAATATCGCCGGAGGCCCCGGTGCCGGTGGTGGAGTTCGCCCGTGAGAGTTACATGCCGGGCGGCGCCGCCAACGTGGCGCGGAATCTGACCGCACTGGCCGCCGGCGCCAAGTTGTTCGGCGTGGTCGGCCGGGACGAGGCGGGCAAGCAAACCCGGCGCCTGCTCGAAGAGCGATCGGTGGGGTGCGAAGGGTTGTTGCCCGTAAAAGGCCGGATCACGAGCATCAAAAGCCGGATCATCGCCCAACAGCAACAGGTGGTGCGCGTGGACCGGGAAACGCGCGCCGATGTGGAACCTCAAGTCACCCGCCGTTTGCTCGAACGGTTGGATGCCCAGTTGGACGAGGCCGACGCGGTCATTGTGGGCGATTACGGCAAGGGCATGGTTACCCAGGCCTTGCTCGATGCGCTCAAGGAGCGTTGCCGGGCCCGGGGGATTTGGCTGAGCCTGGATCCCAAACCGGTCCACCCGCTGGACCTGCGCGGACTTTCGTTGATTACCCCGAATCGCAAGGAGGCCTTCGAGTTAGCCGGGATTACCGATCACGATCGCGCCGAGCGCCCCCTGGAAGACGAAGCCCTGATGCGCGCCGCCAGGCGGTTGCTCGAGAACCTCCGGCCCGCTTTGCTCCTGATTACGCTGGGTGATCACGGAATGCTGTTGTGCCAGCGAGGCCAGGCGCCTTTCCTGATTCCCACCATGGCGCGCGAGGTATTCGATGTCTCGGGGGCAGGCGATACCGTGATTGCCACGTTCACGCTCGCGATTGTCGCCGGCGCATCGCCCATCGAGGCCGCCAACTTTGCCAATCACGCCGCGGGGATCGTGGTGGGCAAGGTCGGCACCGCGATCATCAGTCCGGAGGAGCTGCTGGAAAGCTTCAATCGCCGCCCATGAAGAGCGCCGTGTTCCTGGACCGCGACGGGGTGTTGATCGAGGAGAAGAATTATCTTCATCGGACGGAGGACGTCGTTGTCTTTCCCGAAACCATTCCCGCTTTGAAGCGTCTGCAACACGCCGGTTTTCAACTGTTCATTGTCACCAATCAATCCGGCGTTGGTCGCGGCTTTTTCACCCTGTCCGAGGTCGAAAGCGTGCACCGGCGTTTGATCGATGAATTGGGCCGGGCGGGGGTGCGCGTGGCGAAGGTTTACGTGGCTCCGGAGGCCCCGGACCAGCCCAGCCGCGGGCGCAAGCCTTCCCCGCAGTTCCTGTTCGATGCTCGAGACGAGTTCGGCCTCGATCTGGCGGCCAGCTATATGATCGGCGATAAGCTCATCGACCTCCAATGCGGCTGGAATGCCGGGGTGAAAGAATGCCTGCTGGTCCGGACCGGTTACGGTGCCCGGACCGAGCTCGAGCACGCCTGCGAACTGAAAAGGGCGATCATCGTCGATGATTTACGGGCGGCGGCGGACTGGATACTGGGCCGGCGGGCTTGAACGCCGTCCATGAAAATTAGGAATTGTTCTATTTAACTAAGTTTTAGCTGATACGATCATGAAAATCATTGGGGTGATCCCGGCGCGCTATGCCTCGAGCCGGTTCCCGGGCAAACCGCTGGCGTTGATTGCGGGCAAACCGCTCGTCCAGCATGTGGTGGAACGATGCCAAAAGGCCAAATCGCTCGCCGAGGTGATCGTGGCCACGGACGACGCGCGTATTTTTGAGGCGGTTCGACGATTCGGCCGGGTGGAGATGACCGCGGCGCATCACCCGAGCGGCACGGACCGCATTGCGGAGGTGGTCCGGCGCTGTGGTTGCGATGCCGCGGTGAACATCCAGGGAGATGAGCCGTTGATCGAGCCGGCGGTGATCGATGCGGTGGCGGGGGCGTTGGCCGAGGCGGAGATATCGACCGCCGCCGCTCCCATCGGGGACGCGGCCGAGTATGAGAGTCCCAACGTCGTAAAAGTCGTTGTCAATGCAGCCGGCGATGCCTTATATTTTTCACGTCGTGCGATTCCGTACGTGCGGGACGCCGCCAGTCGTTCTGTGGCAG
>JAMCZD010000297.1 GCA_023473405.1 Candidatus Omnitrophota bacterium | reverse complement strand
CGCTCGATGCAGGCCTTGAAACTCAAATACCCCGTCAGCGTGGAAGGGTGCATATCCACTTACTGGAAGGGATTGTGGCAGAGTTGCGAACCGAAGAATGAGCAGTATCCGCGCTCGACGATTGTGCGTTACAAGTTTCCCGCTCGGGATGGAATGCCTGAGGTCAAACTGACTTGGTGGGACGGAGGAATGATGCCGCCGCGCCCGGACATTCTCGAGGAAGGCAAGCGCCTGGGGGACGATGACGGCGGCGTTTTGTTTATAGGTGATTACGGGATGTTATCGTGCGGATGCTATGGGCGGAATCCCAGGTTGATCCCTGATTCGCGGATGAAGGAATTTCAAGCGCCTCCCAAAGTGCTTGACCGCATTCCGGGCGGTATGGCCGGGCACGAGCAGGATTGGGTTCGATCCTGCAAAGGGGGAAAGCCGGCGGGGTCGAACTTCGATTTCTCGGGTCCATTATCCGAGATGGTGCTCATGGGGAATCTGGCGGTTCGGTTTCCCGGCCGGCGGCTGCTCTGGGCCGGCGAGAAAATGGAAGTCAACAATGACAGCGAAGCCAACGATTACGTCCGCCCGCAATACCGTCAGGGTTGGTCGCTGTAATCAGGAACAATCGAGCTATGAACGAATCGAAAACTAACGGCAGTCCTGACACGGCGGCGCTTTTGGCCCCGTTTAAATCCGCCATCCAGGTCGGCGTGGTCGTGCGCGATATCGAGCAGACCATGAAACAATTGACCGCGGTCTTTGGCATCGGCCCCTTCCGGGTAATTGAATGCCCCCCAAAAGGACGTGAGGACCGCCAATTCCTGGACGGCCAGCCCGCCCATTTCCGCACCCGCCAGGCCTTTGCGGATCTGGGGAATATCGAGCTCGAGCTGATCCAGACCCTCGAAGGGCGGACCACGTGGAGCGATTTTCTGGCCGAGCATGGACCTGGCATCCACCATATCCGGTTCAACGTGCCCGATCACGCGGCCCTAACCACCTACCTGCGCGGCAAAGGCATTGGCGTCACCCAGGAAGGCGCCGGCATCCGCGACGGCACTTACTGGGTCAATTACGACACCGAAAAACTCCTCGGCTTCGTCATCGAGATCATGCAGCCAGCCCCTGGTAGTGACGGGCGAACCCCCGGAGTCACTCGCACCTCAGCTCAGCCGTCCGGAGGACATCAGTGAGCGATTTGTTCGACTTGACTGGACGCACCGCGCTGGTGACCGGCGCCAGCCGTGGCTTGGGGCGGCGGTTCGCCCTGACCCTGGCTCGAGCGGGCGCCGACGTGATCATCACCTCGCGCAAGGTTGAATCGTTGAAGGAGTCGCAAGCCGAGATCGAGGCCTTGAAACGCCGGGCTGTGCCCCTTGAGCTCGATGTCACCCGGTATGATAGCATCCAACGAATGGCTGAAAAGGCCTTCCGCGCCTGCGACAGGATCGATATCCTGGTCAATAACGCCGGCTGTAATGTCCGCAAACCCGCCCTCGAGATCACGTGGGAGGATTGGAACGGAGTTCTGGACACGAACCTGCGCGGCGCATTTTTCGCTGCCCAAGCCATAGCTCGGGGCATGATCGAGCGCGCCTATGGACGCATAATCAATATTGGCTCGCTAACCACTGTGTTTGGCTACGCCGGCATTGCGCCGTACTGCGCCAGCCGGGGCGGCATCAAGCAATTGACCATGAGCCTGGCGGACGATTGGGGACCCCATGGGGTCACGGTCAATTGTCTTGCCCCAGGCTGGTTCAAGACCGACCAAACCGCCGCCCTTTATAATGACAAGGAATGGGTGGCGTATATCTGCGACCGCCTGCCGTTGAAACGTCCCGGGCGGATCGAGGAGCTCGATGGCCTGCTGATTTTTTTGGCATCCGATGCCAGTAGTTATGTCACCGGGCAAACGATCCTGGTCGATGGCGGCCTGTCCACCGGCGCCACTCGAGTGATGATAAACAGAAATAAGCAATAAAAGAACCCAATGAAAGCAATTGTTAAATATGGTCAAGGACCGGACATGGTCGAGTTGAGAGATGTACCTGAGCCCAAGATTCGGCCTGGCACCGTGATGATCGAGGTGCAACGGGCGGCGGTATGTGGATGGGATATTGAAATGTGGAAGCATACAATGGCGAACCCGGTGAAAGTGCCGGTCATCCAGGGACACGAATTCTGCGGCGTAATCGCCGAGGTCGGCGACGGGGTTCGGGATTGGCAGGTGGGCGACCGCGTCGCCTGCGAGACGTCGGCCGAGGTCTGCGGCAAGTGTTACTCCTGCCGCACGGGCGACTACCAAGTCTGCCCCGAGCGGCGCGGATATGGTTACGGCGTCGACGGCGCCTTCACCCGATACGTGGTTGCGCGAAAGGAAATCCTGCACCGGATACCCGCGGGTCTTGGATTTGATGAAGCGTCACTGACCGAGCCATTTTGCGTGGTTCATCACGCCTTGAGTGACCCGGTCAAGGTGATACCGGGCGATACGTCCGTGATCATTGGTCCGGGTCCGATTGGGATTATCTCGTGCCAGATGGCGAGGCTCATGGGGGCGGCGAGAACGGTTCTCGTGGGGATGCAAAATGACGTGAACCGCATGTCGGTTGCAAAGACCCGGAACTGGGCCGATTTCACCATCAACGTGAGCGAAACAGACCCGGTTAAGGCTATCACTGAGATCACCGAGGGCAAGGGCGCCGACCTGGCGATCGATTGCGCGGGAAATACCCCCGCCTTTTCAACCGCGCTCGAGAGCGTGCGCCGCAATGGCCGGGTAGTCAAGATTGGCTGGGGCCCCAAACCCTTCAATCAGAGCCTCGATGTGCTGCTGAGAAAATCCCTGACCGTTTATGGCACGTTCGGCCACAACTGGCATAATTGGGAGGCCGTTTTGGGCCTGTTCACCGCCAAGCGGTTGGACCCAGCCGGGCTAATATCGGGTGTTGTGCCCCTTGCGGGATGGCATGAGGCATTCGAAAAGGTGCACTCGACGCAAGCGGTCAAGATGGTTCTTGCGCCCAATCAGTAAGGTCATAAGGACCACAAATAAGTCCGATTCGCACCTGGTCGTTTTTAAGGAAGCATAAAAAGGAAGGTTTGAAAAATGGTCATTCGTTTCAGTTACACCTCGTTTGTCCTGGTCATTCTCAGTCTGGTGATTTTGGCGAATCCCATCCCAGGCAATGCCTCGGAGCTCAAACCCGTTAATCTGAAGTGTGAATATCGCTCGAACCCCTTGGGAGTGGACATCCGCCAACCACGGCTGAGCTGGGAGTTAACGCAGGCGGAGCCAGGCTTGCGCAACCAATGGCAGTCGGCCTATCAGGTCTGGGTTGCCAGCAGCCCGGATGCCCTCGACCAGGGCAAGCCGGACCTTTGGGACAGCGGCAGGGTCGATTCCAGCGAATCGATCGGCATCGTCTATTCCGGGGCTCCCCTGCCCTCCCGCCAGCGCGCCTATTGGCGAGTTCGGATTTGGGATCAGAACGGCAAGGAATCGACGAGCGATGATGCTTATTGGGAGATGGCCCTTCTTGGCTCCGGAGATTGGCAGGCCAAATGGATTCGGCGGGAGGAACCGGCGGTCAAACGGGACGAGGACTTTTATGCCGAGCATCCGGCACCCCTTTTGCGCCGCGAGCTCGAGATCGCCAAACCCATTCAACGCGCCCGAGTATATGTCACCGGCCTGGGGTATTACGAACTGCGGATCAATGGGCACAAGGTGGGCGATCATGTGCTCGATCCTGGCTGGACGGCTTATGCGAAAAGGGTGCTCTACTCGACTTACGACATAACGAGCCTCCTTCGATCGGGAACCAACGCCGTCGGGATCATGCTTGGAAACGGCTGGTATAATCCGCTCCCGATGCGGCTTTGGGGCCGGATTAATTTGCGGCAGCACCTGGCTATCGGTCAACCCCGCGCCCTGGTGCAGCTCGAGGTCGAGTATCGCGATGGGACGCGTGAAACAGTAGCCAGCGATCAAACCTGGAAAACTTGCGAAGGCCCGGTCCGAAAGAATAACGTCTACCTGGGCGAAGTCTACGATGCCCGGTTCGAGCAGTCGGGCTGGGACCAAGCCGGATTTGATGACACCGGTTGGGCGCCGGCGATACTGGCGACCGAACCTTTGGGCCCTTTGCGGACACAATCGGCTCCGCCTATCAAGGTCAGGTGCGAGATCCCGGCCAAGAAAATCACTGAGCCATCCCCGGGCGTGCTGATCTTTGACCTGGGACAGAACTTTGCCGGGTGGGTGCGACTGCGGGTGAAAGGGCCGGCCGGGGCGCGGGTTACGATGCGTTATGGCGAACTGCTATACACAAACGGAACATTGAACGTCATGACTTCCGTTTGCGGCCAGATTAAAGGAAAAGGCATAGGCGGTCCCGGTGCACCCGAGATCGCCTGGCAATCGGATTCCTACATTCTCAAGGGCGCCGGCGAAGAGGTCTACGTTCCGAGATTCACTTTCCATGGCTTCCGGTATGTCGAGGTAACCGGATGGCCGGGTGCAACTCATCCCCCGCTCGATGCCATTACCGGGCTGGCCTTGAACTCGTCCGTCGACCAGGTGGGTGAATTCACCTGTTCCAATCCTCGGTTCAATCGCATCCAGGAGATGGCGCGCTGGACCTTGTTGAGCAACCTCTTCGGGGTTGAATCGGATTGTCCCCAGCGGGAGAAGTTCGGCTATGGCGGCGACATGGTCGCGGTGCACGAATTGGCCTTGTGCAACCTCGACATGTCCAGGTTCTACGCCAAGGCGGTCGAGGATTTTCGCGATGCTGTGCGCGCGAACGGGGGTTTCACCGAGACGGCGCCGTTTGTGGGGATCGCCGATGCGGGAATGGGCGGGGACACGGGGCCGGTCGGGTGGGGCACGGTGCATCCGTTGCTCCAATGGCGCCTCTATCAGTATTACGGGAACCGGCGGATTCTAACTGAGCAATACCAGGCTACCACGAATTGGATGCAGTTCCTCGAGTCGCACGCGACGAACGGCATCCTGGTCAATGGAATCGGCGACCATGAAAGCCTGGTGCCAAAATGCATCCCCGTCAGTGGCACCGCTTTGTATTTTTGGAATGCGCGCCTCTGCGCCCGGATCGCCCGGGCCATCGGTCGAACAGCCGACGCCGAACGCTTTACTCGGCTGGCTGATCAGATCAAAGATGCCTTCAACCGCAGGTTTCTCGATCCGGCTACCGGCCAATATGACATTGGCACCCAGGCGAACCAGGCATTTGCCTTGCGCCTGGGCCTGGCGCCAAGAGCATCGCAAAAAGCCACTCTCGACTTTCTTGTCAATGACATTCTCAATACGCACGATGGCCACCTCACCACGGGCCTCTTTGGCACACCGTTCATGCTGGGCGCGCTGACACGCCTGGATCGGGTGGATGTGGCTTATACCGTGGTTGACCAGTCCACCTTCCCCGGTTGGGGATACATGCTGGAAAACGGCGCCACCACCGTTTGGGAACACTGGGCATTTAGTGACAACACCTTCTCGCATAACCACCCGATGTTCGGAAGTGTCAGCGCCTGGTTCTACCAGGCGCTGGCAGGAATTCAGCCGGCCCCGGATGCGATGGGTTTTGACCATATCATCATCAAACCGAATCCTGTTGGGGATTTGCACTGGGTGAAAGCCAGTTTCGACTCGGTCAGGGGAAAAATCATCAGCAATTGGGAGCAATCCGACAACGCCTTTAGACTCGAGGCCGTCTTGGCGTACGGACAACTTGCCACCGCCGGGTCCTTGGCGGCGGTTTGCTGATGGCAACAAGCCCCGTCCGCCCAAGCTATGGGCGCGGCTGCGGCCCACGCGAAGGCCGCTACGATCAAGGCAATACTGGTTCTTTTCATAGGCTGATCTATTTGGCAAAAGGTTAGTTAGGCTTCGCACAGGTATGAAAGAGACTTTTGACTCGATTGAGTCAGTTTTGAGTGATCTGCGTGCGGGCAAAATGGTGATCGTAGTTGATGATGAGGACCGCGAAAA
>JAMCZD010000312.1:5548-6014 GCA_023473405.1 Candidatus Omnitrophota bacterium | reverse complement strand
CCGATACCCTGGAAGTACAACCATCCCAGCCTCGATTGAGCCTCCGCGCTGCCGCGTTCGGCTGCGGCCTGGGTGTCGATAAAGACTTTCGTTGGCTTCCCGCTTTCCAGATTGGATTTCCGCGGGCCTAAGCCGGAAGATACCAAGTGCAAGATAATCGCCACAAGCGCCGCCCCCACAAGCACGCCGCCAATAAAAATTATCTTACGCCTATCTAACCGATTCATCGGTGCGAAACTGAATGATTCAGCGGATGAACACAAGTTCGGAATTCGAGCTGAAGGCGGCTCACGGGCGCGTCTGGAGCCGGAACCAATAGCAACTGGTGTTCGTGGGGAATGGCAGGGTTAGCGAACCGTTCGTGTGCGTGGCTAGTCCCCAATTCGAAGCCGGAGTCCAATCAACGCCATTGGTGCCGCCCAAGAGCCGGTAGGCATGCCCGGTCGACGCCGGCCAGGTGGGCGGC
>JAMCZD010000312.1:0-5538 GCA_023473405.1 Candidatus Omnitrophota bacterium | reverse complement strand
ACTGCAATTTTTGATCAGGCCCAAGAACGGGGGGCGACAACCACAGGAACGAACTCGAATTGGTCGGATTCGTCCCGGCCGTGAACTCGGCGTAATCAGTCATTCCATCTCCATCGGTATCAGTCGCCTGAGTCCGAAGCGAGGAAACGTCGCCAAAATATGTCTGCTCCCAGGCATCGGGGATGCCGTTCTGATTCGTGTCCACGATGGTGTAATTGCCGGTAAACACAACGGTATTGGTGCCCTCGAGGGTATTGGTCTGCATTGTCGGGCTTTGATAGAATGGGACTGCCTGGTAAGTAACCGTGTATCGGCCCAGGGGCGCGTTGGTGACGACGAAATCCCAGCCGCGACCGGTGACCGAGACTGGGCCCGTGATGGCGAAACCGGCCTGAGCCAGGTTATTGGTAACCTCGATGGTGCCGTGAGGAATATTAGTCACCGTAACCGAGACATCATCCACGAGCCAACCAGGGCGCGCCAGGTTATCGAGTGAGAACAGGCCGTAATACCATCCCAATCGTATGACGCTTCCAATGTAAGGCGTCAGGTCGATCTGTTGCTCTTCCCATCCCGCACTCGAATCGCTGAGATCGATCAGCGGGGTCCAGACGGCTCCGTTGTTGGTCGTGATGTTCACCTCGCCGTATTCATAAATATCGAGGTCTGAATGCGAGGTGAAATCGTAGCTCTGCCAGAAGCTGAGCGTGGCCTGGTTTCCACCGGACAAATCAATGGCGGGGCTGATAAGCGAGGTATCCCCCAAGTCGATGACATCGCCATTCAAATTGCTGCCCCAGGCGTTGGGCGGTGAATGCGCGGCGGTTTCCTGGCCGTTGTTGGGGATCCCTAATTGCCAGGTCGAGGTGCCGGCCTCGCCGTCCAGAACCGTCCAATTAGTCTGGCCGGTATCCAGGCTATCCACCCAGGGGACCGCCACTGGCTTGAGGGTTTGAAAAACGAAAAACTTTCCTTGGTCGTCGTCCACCATCGCGTTTCCCGCCTGATCGCGGCTAACTACCTGGAAATAATACTGCCGGTCCGGCAACAGTCCGACCAACTGGAGTTCATGATGCGTGGTCAACTCGCCGCTGTAAGCAGTACGGCCCAGAAAGGTTGATTCACCAAATTGCACCAGCGCATCCGACGGTTTCGACGTGTCCCAATCCACCACCGCATCACTGTAATCGGGCGTGGATGCCACATTGGCAATGGCCGGCGGCACGGTATCAATTGTGGCATAGACGCGCACCAGGCTGTTGGCGGAGGCATCGAAATATTCGGCCCACAAGTGACCGCCCGGCTGGACCCGCACTTGGCCGGTTTGGACCTCGTTCGTGGCTGACGCAACCGTGATAAATCCGCGGAATAGACCACGCCGCGCCGTCTCATTCAGTACCACAGTTTGGCCATTGGTTTCGATGTCACTATAGAATTTAACCAAGGCCTGGCCCTGGCCCGCCAGATCGGAATCACCGACTTCAACCGTGACTTGGGCTGGGATGGTATAGACCGTATTGTCCAGGGCAATCGTGCCCAACCCATTCACCCCCGGCGCCAAAAAGTTGACAATGTTCGCCAATAGATTGGCCCGGTTGTTAGGGGCTGCCCCGCTTAACGGCACCGCATCGAGCGGGAATGACAGGAAGACCACGCGACCGGGGCTGTCCTGGCCGGTTCGTGGATACCGCAATCCAGCCGGCTGCCCCGAGCTGTCTTCGAGGAAAATCGGGGCGGCATTGGTCGTGGGGGTGATCGTGTCGGAAAAATCGGGACCAATACCAAAGAAATCAATCGACGGATAGGCCGAGTAATCGAGCGCGATGCTCATGCCGCTCGTGATTGGATCAAAATCAAATCCGGTTACGGACGGGACCGTGACATCCTCGGCAAACGCCTGAACCTGGAGCACGTTGGTGCGAAACGGCACGTCGCCCAACCGGCTGAGGAGTTCCATCGAGGCAATAAAGAGCGATCCGCCGCCATCGAGGTAATCCTGCAACGCCGCCTGCTCCGGAGCGTCAACGCTCTGTGAACTGTAAGGGCTGTCATTCAAGCGCCAGATGACGACTCGGAACGGCTGCAGGTCGTTGGTAGTGGGCAATCGGCCCATCTGGGTAAAGTCCCACACCTCGTATGCCACCTTGCTTTGGTCCAATGCATCCGTGTAAACGGTGATCGGGATGTCATCGGTGAACCCATCCGATTCATACTGATTAACCAGGAGGACCGTTGCGGCGGCAGTGGCAACAAAGGTATAGAGTTGGCCGTTATTGTCGTTGGTCGCGGTGTTGCCGGCAGCATCGGTAGACACCACCATGAACCAATTCGTGACGCCATCGGGCAGGTTTTCCAGAGTTACCTCATGGGTTAAACCTGACGTCAGCCCCGAGCCGGCGATGAGGTAATCCGTGTTCGTTCCGTAGCGGACCTGGCCTGTAGCCGGTTCATCGGTTTGCCAACTGATAATGACCTTGCCAAACTGATTGGTAACGGTAATCCCGGTGATTATTGGCGGGACCAGGTCCGCCCGTGCCGTGGCGGTGCGAACGGCTTCGGGCGAGGCATCCTGATACGAGGCCTGGATCAAATCGCCGTTGCCGACGTGCAGGTTGCCATCGGCAACCACCGGGCCGGTGACCGTCGCCACGCTGCCCGTGAACACACCGCCGGGTCCATCGGCTTGCAGTGTGAGCGTGAGCCCGTTGGTTTGGGTGGCGCTGGTAACCTGGACCCTTGCGCTGCCATCCCCGGCCAGGTCAAAGTCGATCAGTTTCAGTTTAATAACCGCCGGCACCGTGTAAGCCGTGCGGTCCATCACCACCACGCCAACGCCGGGAATGGGCAGGTCGCCGGAGATTACGAGCGCAAAATCCTGGTCGATGGCGGGTGTGTTCAAGCATGCATCCTCCACCACGTTGCGCGCTTCGATCTGCACCCGATATTCTCCGGGCATCGGCGTCTCGAGATAAACGCCTTCAACGTTGTTCAGGCTATCAGAAGCCGTCGCGTCCGGAACTGATTCACCTCCATCGAATTGATTACCCCGGTAAACCCGGCCGTCCGGCCCGATAACCACGAGATCGAGGTCGTTTACCAAGGCGGGAATGGCGGCGGGCAAGCCGGGGACATCGGTGTAGGCCATGGTAATCTTGAGGGGCTCGTCGGAGCTGCCCACAACAACCTGCCTCTCGTACGTCTGGCTGGTTGCGAGCAAAACGGTCTGGTCCAGGAAATCGTACCGGCGCGGCGAACCAATCATCTCGGTAAGGTCCACCCTGCCCCAGCCTTCATCCTGATTCGGAACCGGGTCATTGCCCGCAGCAAGGTCCAACGGGACACTCGAATTAATCAGGGCGGCTTTGACCAACGCGGGCGAAGGCATCGAGTTGGTGTGAGTTTCGCGATAATACTGGACGAAAACCGCGGCGGCGCCGGAGACATGCGGGCCGGCCTGGCTGGTGCCGCCCTGGTATTGGTAATTGGCCGAGATCGGCAGCCACGCATATTGATCCGTCGCCGAAGCGGACTGCAACGAAGCGATCCAGGTCCCCGGCGCCACTACATCGGGCTTGATTCGGCCATCTTCGCACGGACCACGGCTGGAGAAATCGGCCATCGTGTCCGGCCCATCCGTGTAAATATAGAGGTCCGTGCGATCGTTTTCCGAAGCCCCGGTGGCGATCACATTCTTGGCCACCGCGGGGCTGCCAATGGTCTGCCCACCCGGACCGGCATTGCCGGCGGAGAACTCGAGGATGTAAGGTTGATCGTCAGGCGTGTCTGCATCCGCGTCCCGAACCAGGGCATCGAACTCGGCGGCGTTCAAATCATATCGTCCCTGGGTGTCATCGCCCCAACTGTTGGAACCTATCACTGCCCCGGCGCGCACCGCGTCATGGGTCAATACTTCGTTGCTGGGCGGTGCCTCGTAATTGCCCTCGCCGTCAAAAATCCTTTGAGCCACCAGGTGGGCCCCCGGAGCCACACCCAATCCGTAAAGGGCGCCGTTCTCGTCCGTCTCGCCGGTGGCACCATTCCCGGCAATGATGCCCGCCACATGCGTCCCGTGACTGTGCTCATCCGCCGCATCGGTCAGGCTCCCATAATACATGAACTTGTCCACGCGCCCCATCAGGTCCGGATGCATCGTCGCCGCATCGCCGTTATCCAAGCCGCTGTCCGCGACCGAAACCACAACCCCGCCACCGTCAAAGCCCAATTCTTGAGTGGCTGTTGGATGTCCATCGGTCTCGTTCTGGCCTCCGACGATTTTCGAGGACACTTCGTCAAAAAGTCTAGGGTGCGGCGCCGGTTCGATCCACAGCACCTCCGGCGATTGCGCCAATGCCGCGATCTGCGACTGCGTGGCACTTCCCTGCAGGACGGCGCCAAAACGCATTTGCGCCTCCAAACGCCCCCTCGTCAATGCCTGCCGGGTTTGCAACACCGCTGCCGCCGGCGCGTCCGGCGCCAGCAACAGACGAACCGCCATTTGATTGGTCAATACCCCCGCACCCCGCATGGCCAGCAAGCCCGCGTATATTTTGTAGCCGGCTTGATAGGGTCCCGCCCACCGCACGAATGAAAGCGAACGCACCTGGCTCAACCTCACCTGATCGAAGCGAACCACAAAGGCGTCGTCCGGCACATAGCGAAGGAGTTGCACACCCTGGGCCCGCAACTCATCACGCCACGCCCGCTGCAGAGGCCCATCGAGCTGGAGCAAGAATAACCCGGAAACAGGAGCTTCCTGGACCAAAGGATGAAAGGCGCTTTCCGACCGTGGTGCCGTGGCAATAAGTTGGTTTCGTAAACGGATATACTTGGTTTGCGCCTGTACCCCCGCCAAACCCAGATAGAATAGAAAAAACAAATTACCTCCACGAAGCAAAACGGCGCAACAACGCAAATTCATTGCGTTAGTCTATCCTATGGAAGGACTTATAACAAAAGAAAGAAATGGGACGCGGTGAAGAGGGCGAGGAGCGTGGAGGCGTGCAATGTAAAATGCACAGCCAGAGCGAATCGACTACGGCGCTTTTCCTTAAACCCAAAGCGGTGTCGCGCTTCGCTTGCCACCGCACTACAAAAAAATGGGACGCGCGGCAGCGCGTCCATTCCGTGTCACACAAGGGGAAGCGTCAATTACTTCTTTTTATCCCAGCCTTGATTTTTGATGATTTGTTCGACCTGGACTTTCGGCTCGAAGGTGGCCGGAAGAATATTGAATTTGACGAGGTAATCGAAGTCGCCCTTTACATTTTTGACTTCGTCCTTTTTGGCAGCCAGCGGGGCGGCGTCGAGTTTCTCCAGGGCAGAGATATACTGCTCGGCCAAGTCGTTCACCTTTTTAACAGTCGGTTGGTCCTTTTCATAGACGAGCGATTCCATCCGGCGCAGCATCTCCGGCAGCGGATTGTCGGGATTGTTCAGATGGTCGGCGTCCTGGCGGATCGAGGCGGCGATTGCACGGCGTTTGGCCATTGTGGCCGCAATTGTGAGCCGTCCGTCCGTGCCGCCTTCAATCGCGCGCGG
>JAMCZD010000520.1:512-6015 GCA_023473405.1 Candidatus Omnitrophota bacterium | reverse complement strand
GCCAGTCGCGACGTTAGTGACCGATCCGGCTAGCGCAACGCCGTCGGTTTTGGTGGCGAAGAGTGTAAAGGTCAGGTCATAACTGCCGTTGGCTGGGGAGCCGCCGCTGTTCAACCGGCCTTGGTAGGTGAAGGCTGTGCCTTGCGCGTGGAGGTTGAGGATTGCGCTGGCGAGCAATGCCGCCGGCAATAATTCTTGGAGTTTGGCTTTCATTAATTCCTGGTAACAACGATGACACGATTGTAATAGGAAGTTGCTTTTCTAGCACTGGCGCGAGGAAAAGCATTAGAGCATTGGTTTTGCTGTATCATTGATTAAAGGTCATTATCCGCATCCATTGAAAGGTTGTCAATGGGTAACAATTGCCCGGTTCGGCGGCGTCTCGGGGATGCTATTTATACTCGCATAAACAATTCGACATAAGTCCATTGCATCCAAATGGAATCCGGTGGAGCATCACCTGTTCAGCGAGATCAGCAAGCACTGGACCGCCCAGCCTCTGGCCAGCTACGAGACGATCGTGCGCCTGATTAGGGAAACGAATACTCAGACCGGATTGGAGGTCAACGGTTATCTTATCACCAAAAACCACGAGACCGGCCAGAAGGTATCAGCGCGCCAAATAAATGAAATCCGCGTGCAAGAACATCCTATTCTTCCCGAGTCGAACCACACGCTCCTGCCCCACTAAAATACCAATTTATTTTTGCACGGACGCTAAATTACGGTAGCATAAGCACGCGGAAGAAGCGTTGTGAGGTGCTGGGGGGGCTCGATATGGTTACGGTATTGGTGCCGGCTATTTGATCGCTGCCGAGGGGTGTCCAGGTAGTTGCGTTCAGGTCGTCCTTGTATTCCACTCGATACTTTAGGCCGGGGGTAACTTGGAAGGAGAACGAGAGTTGTCCATCCGGCTGGATGAAGCTGCCGATCAACCGAGGCGAAGGCGGCGGTGCGATGCGATTTGGGGCGCCGGGCGTGGGGACAGGCATGAAGAACAGGTAGGTGCTGCCATCACGATACCGTCCCTGGCTGACATTGTCGGTCTGCGGACCGAACTTTACGGCGTCGATTTGCGCGCCGTCGGCAGCGCACAAGCCGATCTCGTCGCCGGCCTGGTCCAGTTTGAAATTCACGTGCAGGTCAGGGCGCCCGGCCTGGTTTTGGCTCGTCTCATTATCGGCCCAGACGAGCAAGAAACCTCCCGCCGGGATGCTGTAGCCGTCCGGGATGCGAAACTGGAATTGGTTAGTGAGATTGTCAGAAAGGTAACACCCTGTCAGGTCAACTGTGGTTGCGCCGGGATTATAGAGCTCGAACCAATCATCGAAGTTGCCGTCGGCGGGATCGGCGTTACCACCGGCGCTCTTGTTTGCAGCCAACCATTCATTGATTAAGACGGTTGACAGTGGCATGCCGACGTTGTTGGAGGCGCCCGGGGTCGGGTAATAGAATTGGTGATTTTCAAACGGCTGGCCATCGGGGGCTGATCCATAGGAGCGGTCCGCGCCTATGCCATTATAATTCAGGTAATCGAGCACCTGCAATTGACCGTTGTAGAGCCGGGAAAGCACTACGGAACCACTAGCCGGACTGACGGTAAAATCGGTATGCCACTCGTTCGAGGACGATTCCTGGACTACGCCATCAGCGAAGATGACTTTGAACTCGTCTAGGTTGATGACCGCGCCTGTCGGGAAGGCCCATTGAGCAAGGTTAGTGTAGTTGTTGGCCAGGTAAAGGCCGCTTAGCGAGACCGAACTGGTGCCGGAGTTGAACAACTCGAGCCAAGGCACGCAATGGCCGAGGGTATCCTCGAGGCCGAGCAGGTTCTCGGGCTCGACTTCATTCAGCCAGATGGGCGGGAATGGCGGCAGCGAACTGCGCACCGAGTTCGCGGCGCCCGGGGTAGCGAGCATCCGGTTACTTGAACTACTCGAAAAGTCGGTCTCCAATTTCAGGCCGAACACAATGTCACTGCTGCTGGGACCGTTTTGGTGGACCTCGACCGCAACGACATTATCGCCTGTGACCAAGGCCGTTGCGGGAACCAGGAACGGCCCCGAATAGGTCGATGCGTCGGTAACGCCCGGGCTGGCAAGAGTCGAGTAATTGACTGTGCCCGGGTTGATACCCAAGCGATAAATCTCCTGGCCGTTCAGATAGTATACGGCGCCGTCATCGACCAGGGTGGATAGTTTAAGAGAAACTCCGGCTAAGCTTCCGGTGTAGTTGAAATGAGCGCGAAAATAGAAGGTAATTCGCCCGTTGCTCACGGTGAGCTGAGTGCGGATAGGCTCGGGCAGGCAGTTGCAGTCTTCGCACGCCAGAAGCCCTGGTCCGGAAGGCCAGCCTGAATCGTCGAAAGCCGGCGCGGTCCAGTTTACAGCATCGAGGTTCGAGACCTGCATGAATTTCCATGCGTCCGAGTAATCAAGCAGTGTCAGGGGCGTGTTGGTTGGCACCGGAGAGGCGCCGGCCATTGTCCAATTACCGGCCCGCGCGTTGTCCTGGGCCGGATCGATTAGTTGGAGAGACCGCGGAGTGTCAGCGGACGCAGCCGGCCATGGCGGTTCATTGCCGTATTTTACCTGGTCGATGATTTCGTCGGGCCCGGTTCCGCCGCCGGGCTTGATCAGTTTCAATGTTTCTCCGGAAGGCTCGAGTTGGCCGTTGAACTCGCCTGCAACCGGAATAGCAGAACCATACTCCGCGCCAAATAGTCCGCTGTCCTTGGCAAAAACAAGATATTGGCCCGGCGCGATAATGGTGCCGGCAGGAATGTCGCAGTCGATCCCTTCGATCCGCCAGCTTGAAAGGTCGAAGGCATTAGTGCCGGACCGATTGTAAATCTCGATGAATGAGGCGCCGGGGACGAGCGGATGAGGCATGATTTCACTGATCACGAGATCATCCTCGGGCTGCTCGCCCGCGCCAATGTAATTGATGTTGAAGGTGGCACTACTCCCCGCCACGGGTTGGCCACGTTCATTCACCCCGGCGATAACGATGGTGTTCGTTCCCGGCGCAAGAGGGACTTGGAGCGACCAATTGTTGACAGTGGTCCAAGTCACCGGCCAGGTAACACCGTTGACAGCGATGGTAGCGGCGTCGATGGGCGCGGTACCGGTGAGTGTAACCTGGTTGCGGTCGGTATTGAAGGTGACCGAGCCGCTGACTGTAAAGGGAGTAACAACGCTCGCCAACTGTCCGAGAACGTAAGTGCGCTGCTGGTTGATATAAGACTTGATGTTATCCGGGGGCGTTACCGCTATCCCATTGGCCCGCAAGGCGGCGTATCTCGCGTCCAGCAAGCGATTGATCTTGTCGCTCGCCAGCGGTCCGTTTACGGCATCCTGCAGCGCCCGCCAATAGGCGCGACGGAAGGGTGGATGGCTGTTCATGCGCCGCAGAACGGCGTCATCGGATTGAAACAGATCATTGCCTGGGCCGTCGGCGACGAATGCGATATCCATGTCCCAGATCAACATGGTCCAGCGTCCTTGCAAGCCTTGGTATAGATACATGTTCGCGCCGCTCCGATAGCCGAGGCTGTCCCATTGGCCCAGGAGGTGCTCGCAGGCGAACGCGCGCATCCACTGTTCGGCGTCGGCGAGAAACTCGACCGCCTGGGTGTAACCGGCAGGCGGACCATTTAGGGCGTCCACCAACCGGAACCAATTGGTGAAATCATTGGCCGATCCAATGACGGCACGCGGCTGAAAGTTCCACCGGAAACGCGCGGTCTTCTTCACGCCCCCGGTGGTGGTAAAGTTCGCCATGGTACCCCAAGTAGCACTTGTTCCGTAGTTATCGGTCATGATATTGTCGCTCTCATACCAGATGGCGGCCTTGAACAGCTCGCCCTTGGGATCATCGGGAAATACCTCCTTGACTACATCGCGATCCGGCACCTGGGTGTCTTCCATGATCATGCCGCGGTGCACGCCATTAACGAACAGGTGGACGTAACGGCGTTCGTTGTAGGCCAAGCCCAGTTGCCGGCCGATCCAATAGGCAATCTGCTCCCGTTGCGCGGTGAAATCGTCGTGAGCACCGACATTGCCAAGGTAAGCCACTTCCGTGGCATTCGCGCCATTCAACCGGTCGTCGGACGGAAAAACCAAATGATAATCGCACGGGTTTCCGGTAGGCGTATCGTAGCGCTGCGTCTTGAAGGGACTGCCGCTGAAATACGCGCCGGCGTTGTAAATGACGCGCCCGGGATCAACCACAAACGTGCAATCCACCGGTTCCTTGCCGGCATGCCCCCGACTCGACCAACGATTCGACGCCGCTTGCGTCAACCATACCCGGTAAGTGCCAAAGCTCCCAAAGGGTTGCACCTCGCCAAACCGCGCCAGGCACTCGCGCCCCGGCGCATCGCCCGGGAACCGCGTCGCCGCCGGCGGCTCAAAACCGTCCCTCGCCTCGACGTAGAACGCCACCAGCGTATTGGCTGGTCGCCCGGGTATCGTCCCGCTGTAAACCCCGTCCCCGGCCAACTCGTCGCCCCCGGTCCCGTCGTCCACCATCGTCACCGCCGCATAGGTCAGCGAGGGATCAACCCGGTACTTCAATTGCACCGAGGCGATCCCGTCCGGGTCCTGCACCCGGGCGCTCACCACCACCGGTTGACCGACCGCCGGCAGTACCGGACTATGAACCACACCGCTGATGGCCGGACCCGCATTATCAACCGCCCGGCTGTTCCGCGCCCCGGGTGTGCCCAGATTCTCCGGAACCGTCAGCGAACCGCATGCCTCGAGCCAATTGCCCCGCAATCGCAACAGCACCTCCGGGTGGCCCCGAAACCACCGCACCCGGGCGCGCAACGTGGCGGTCCGTCCGGCGGGAATCGTGCTGACGAGTGAACCGCTAACACGATTGGCATAGGTGTCACCATCGCCGCTGGCGCGCAGGTGAAGCGATTGGGCGCTGTTGAATCCCTCGTTCGTTTCGAGACTGGTCCTCTCGTGATTTCCATCAAACCGCCAACTCGTGGTCCCGGACTCGAATGTTCCATTAGCTACCAGGTTCAGACCGCCGCTGATCACCTCGACGTCGTCCACCAAACACTCGCCCTCGCCCAACAACAGAACCTGGACATTGCTGGCCGGGTAATTGGCATTTCCCAGGTCCAGCACCCCGGTCTGCTCGATGGTCGTCCAAGGCGCCTTGGCGCTCTCGTCGCTGTCCGCCCAGTTCGCCGCCAGACGATTGTCGCTCCACGCGTCCATCAACTCGAGACTCGACCCGCCCCCGTCGCTCCATTGGCCCCATCGCCCCCCGCCCCGGTATCGAACCTCGTTGACCGTCACATACGAAACGTTCGAGGTCAAAACTCCCAAGCCGTTGGTCTCCGATCTCCAGACCGGGCGCTCGAGCAGCAGCTCTTCCCCGCTGTCTTTGAGCGC
Organism: Candidatus Omnitrophota bacterium; assembly: GCA_023473405.1. GTDB lineage: Bacteria > Verrucomicrobiota > Verrucomicrobiia > Limisphaerales > UBA1319 > JAMCZD01. Next base: position 598 of record JAMCZD010000520.1, on the reverse strand, counting down.
GCCACTGTAATCCCCGAAGCTCTTCGCCGCGTCCAGTTCCGGATACCGGGCCAGCAAATGGTCGAGGTTCTTGGCCACCACCACAT
>JAMCZD010000520.1:0-418 GCA_023473405.1 Candidatus Omnitrophota bacterium | reverse complement strand
CCAACACCCCCTGCTCGAAGCTGATGAACCCGCGCGGCCCAAGCACCATCCCTGCGGCAATCCGATACTTGTTGGTCGACGGATCATCGCTCAGCCACGCCCCGGACAAGTCCACCGCATCGTTGCTCGCGTTGTATAACTCGATGTAATCCTGCCCCGGCGGTTCGCTCCCGGCCAAAAACTCGTTCACCACCACCTTCCCCAAAGGCTCGAACTCCCAGCTCTCCCCACGCCCCGGCGAACCCCCGATCAACTCGCTCGCCCCCCAGGCCCGCGGATCGCCCTCGCCGTAACTCGGATGCGCCAGCACCAACGAGTGCCCCGCCCCGTCCGCCGCGCACGGCCAGAGTCCATCACTGCCGTAGTTCACCTCCAACACCACCGACCCTTGCTCGTTGCGCAACTCCACCCTCCCCGA
>JAMCZD010000423.1:2581-6040 GCA_023473405.1 Candidatus Omnitrophota bacterium | reverse complement strand
GTCTTGCCGCGCGGGCGATTCGGGGAACGCGTAGCCATGCGCGTATCTCAGGGCGGACACGATGTGCCGACGGATAAACTGGTTCCGAGTTTTCCCCGCACCCAGGCCAATCTGGCGGCTGCAATTCGTGAATTGTCGTGCGTTTGGGTGTTCGATAACGACGATTTGCGAACGCCCTTTCGAAAAGCGGGCGTCTTCGAGAACGGCAGGCTGACTTTTAAGACCCATACGCTGCCTTTATGGTTGGCGGCGGTGATGCCCTGAACTGCCCATGATTTTGAACGTCTCGTCGTCTGGAATAAGGAGACACGATTGGCGGTGGAGCATAACTTCAGCGCCGGCCCTCGATCGCTACGTCGTTGGACCGTTTGGTCAACCGGCCAAGCTTCCACAAAATTGCTGCGGTTGCCGACCCTGGCGGGGATAAGTCGCAGGCAGATTGGCATGACAACAAGACGGCGGTTGACCAGTTCGTGGACCTTATGAAGGAGGTGGGGCCGCGAGCCGAAAAGGCGGGAATGAGCCTCGGCCTGGAAAGTTACCTGAGCGCCAAAGCGAATCTCGAACTCCTCGATCGCATAGGATCGCCTGCGGTCGAAGTCTATTACGACGTGGGCAATTCCACCGATAAGGGTTACGACATTTACTCGGAAATCCGACAGTTGTGGGCGCGAATATGCGAGTTCCACGTCAAGGACGGCAACTACCTGCTCGGACAGGGCCGGATTGATGTCAAAAAGGTCCGCGCCGCGACGGACGACATCGGCTATCGCGGCTGGATGCACCGAGATCAGCTAAGCAATTCTCCAATTCCAATAAGGTTTTTACCTACCTGACTTTCAGGTTTCGCCTGATTGTCAGCCTTTGATTTATGCTTTTATTTAACGATTGAATAAATATAGCCATGCTTGAAAGGCGCGACAACGTTGTATCAGTCTCGGCGTCGGCCAATGGCTCGATGTTGGCTGCAATCCAAGCCTGCGGCGTGCACACGTGCGCTCGGTAACCAACAAGCCAATTGGGGGCATCATGAATCAATCCGGCAGCCAGGAAGTAACCGCGCAGCCCAAGGGCTTGCCTCGCGCGGTGTTTCTGAAGTGGAGCAGACTCGCGCCGGTGCTGATCGCCTTTATCGCCGTTCCGCTGGTTGGGGGAATAATCGTGCAAGGACTGCTCGAGGACGCGCAACTGAGGCAAAACATCCACGAGGAAAATGTCCTTCGAATGCAAGCCAAGCTCACTCATTTGAACGACTTCTTCGACTCGATTTACTCGACGCTGCTGTTCGTCAGCCTGGATCCAGATGTGGTGGTGATGCGCCGCGATTCGCTGGATTATATTCAAAAGCTAATCGATCACCAATGGGAACATAATCGGTTGGCCGAGGTTTATTTGGTGGAACGAGACTTTACAGGGGATCGTTCCCCATTCATGACATTCAAACACGAGGCCAATGGTCAAACGGTGCAAGAAGTCCCTTCCTTGGACGAGGAACGGGAGGAGTATCATGCTCAGATTGATCAGATCGAGCGGTTCGCGGTGAATCCAGGCATCCTGGCTTTGATGAGCGGCGAAATCAACCTGTGCGCATCCGATGAGCTTGGCGTTTCGTCGCGGGGCTATGTTTACTCGGTCCCCATTCGCTCGAACGGCAAGTTAGCAGGGATTGTTGCAGGCATGATTGAGTCCCAAACCATTCGCCAAGTCATTGGCCCGTTTCGCAATCAGCGAGTCGCTTTGCTTATTGATGAACGCGGCGAGATTCTCACGGGCTGGAACCCCCCGGATGGAATCCTTGATTGGTTCCGGCATCAGTTCCGCTCCCAGGGTGCGACCGGTTTTTTCGAGAAGGCAGCCGACCATTTCCCGGTGCGCGACATGACGGCGCTTTGGGTGCCGGCCACAGTCATTCCGGGTGAAAAATGGTATCTGGTATTCCTATACAACGAGCGCTCGGCCATGTCCCAAGGTTTCATTGGTGGCTGGCCGGGGCGAGCCTGGCTGGTAGGTGGTCTGGTGCTTGCAGGCGTGGCATTGGTGCTGCTGACGCTCTCCCTTCGTAAACGGTTGGTGGCGCAAATGCAGCATCTCCGCGAACGCAAACAATTGGAGCGGCAGGTCCAGGAAGTGAGCGAACGCGAACAGCGGAGGATCGGCGAGGTGTTGCACGAGGATCTCTGCCAGCGATTGAGCGGGTTGGAGGCAGCGGGAAGAATGCTGGAGAAGAAACTAAAAGCGGCAAACATACCGGAAGCCGGCGTCGCTTCCGAGATTGCCGTGGAACTCAGGGAATCCTTGACGTGCGCCTGTCGAATGGCCGATGAACTGCAGCCCGTATCCTTGCTTGAACATGGTTTTCTAGCCGCCATTCAGAAGTTGGCCGACAGAGCCGAAAAGAGAGCCGGCTTTCCTTGCAGGGTGGAAAACCGTGGATTCCCGGGCGAACTTGAATTGATGGCTGCCACGCATCTGTATCGCATCACTCAAGAAGCCGTCAGTAACGTGATCCAGCACGCCCAGGCCACGCTAATGACCATCAGCTTGTACGGCAATTGCCAGCGTCTATCCCTGACGATTACGGATAACGGTATCGGCATGCCAAAAGGCTCGGCCCAAGGACCTGGCATGGGTTTGCACATCATGAGGTATCGCGCGGACCTTATAGGCGCGCAGCTTGAAATCCGCGCGGCCAAGGGCGGTGGCACGGCGGTTGTCTGCTCGAGGCCAAAATCCAATTGCGAATCAAATTACAAAACCGAATCATCCCGATACATTTCATGACATCACATTCCAAATTTCGCATCTTTCTGACCGACGACCATCCAATTGTCCGGCGGGGACTTCAACTGATGATCGCCCTGGAGAAAGACCTTGCTGTCTGCGGAGAAGCCGATAGCGCGCCGGCTGCATTGGAGAAGATACTCGATCTCAAACCGGACTTGGCGGTGGTGGACTTGGTGCTAAAGTCGAGCAGCGGCCTGGAATTGATCAAGCAACTGCGGTGCCAAATGCCCAAGTTGAAGCTGCTCGCGTTCTCCATGCACGATGAAGGTTTTTACGCCGAGCGCGCCCTTCGTGCCGGGGCAAATGGTTATGTTTCCAAAGAAGAAGGCACGGAGATGGCGATCAACGCGATCCACCAGATTCTCCAAGGCAAGACATACGTCAGCGAGCGCATGGCAGGCAGGATGGCCGACCGGGTGGCCAGGGGAGGCGCGTTGGGCCAGTCCGCGCTCGAGCAACTGAGCGATCGCGAACTCGAAGTTTTGGAAATGCTTGGCGACGGCCTCGGCTCGCGCGAAATTGCCGAACGACTCCGGGTTAGCATCAAGACCGTCGAGTCCCATCGCGAGCATATCAAGTCCAAGCTGGGCTTGGCCGGTGCGTCCGAGTTGGTCCGTTACGCCATCAATTGGAGACGCCCAATGCCCCAGTCCGGGCGATCATCAGTTGAAGTCC
>JAMCZD010000423.1:0-2571 GCA_023473405.1 Candidatus Omnitrophota bacterium | reverse complement strand
TGATCAATTCCGGGCCGGGTTAGAGTACTGGATTTTACTCGCCGGTGTTCTATCCCACGGTCTGTGGAGTAGACGCGTTGCAGCCTGGCCACGTCTGTCCATCTTACGCTCCACCAAGGCAGCGGCGTTTTCCACAACCTCCCTGGTATTCATCGCGGAGATCTGATTGCTTGAATTGCCGTCAAGGACCTTCGCTCGAAACCCGAGTCCACCCGGTAGGAAGGTTTCCTATTTAAATTTCGGAACATCCCCCATTGTGAAAAGTATCGTGTCCGCAGAAGTTCCCGTCCGTGAATTTGCACTATGCATCTATACACACTGGAATCACATTGTGCCGCCCTAGATGCGGGGTCGCCGGAACGGCCTCTCTGGGAAATCAGGCGAAGGAAACCACTCGTGAACAAGTCAAACGATATGAGAACAAGTTTAACTCGACCCAAAACCACCAGACTACGTAAGCGCGTGCTTGCCGCCCTGGCGCTGTGCCTCGGGATACTCCCGCCAATCCATGCCCTGGCGCTTAATTTGACCGTTGTCGACGGCGCCGGCACGCCGGTTACCAACTTCCGCTGGTTGTTAGAGGAAGACAACACTGCTCCCGGACTGCCCGGCACGCCTACGAACAACACTATTTCACTCATCATTCATAAGAGCCATGCTCCGGTAATCGCCACCGGGAGCAGTGCCAGCAGCCCGGCCAGTATCACCATCCCGGCTGCGGGCGGCCCGGTAGACCCGGCCACGACCGGCAAACGCTACGTCATGTCGGTGTTGGCCGACGGCTACTCGACTGGGGGGGCCAACCTGAGCGCGGGCCAGACGGACGTCCGCGTGATCCTGAACGCGCATCCTATTCCTACCGCGCAGATCAGTGTTCTGGCCTTTCACGACAACAACCCGATCAACAACGTTCCGGATGCGACCGAAGAAGGCATCCCCGGGTGTCAAGTTGTTCTGGCTGACTTCCTGGGTGGACCCATAATGACTGATACTTTCGGAAATCCGCTCGGGAGCACCTACCAGACCAACGCCGCCGGCGATTTCCTCCTGGTAAACGGTGAGCCGGTGCTCGAGAAGATGGGCAGCGGGTCGATCTATACGGACGCAAACGGCAAGGCGCTTATCAAGAATCTTGCCATGGGCAAATATGGGGTCCAGGTCATCCCGCCTACTGGATCGGATTGGACCGGCGGCCATGGCAGCAATCCAAATGTCAACGGCGCCTGGCATCAGACCGCCACTATCGAAGGCACGCTCACTGTGGACGCCTGGGTCAAAGCCAACGAACCAATGATCTTCATGGAAGGCTTCGGACCTGGGACCTATCATGTCTTCTTTGGCTTTGTCGATCCGGCCAAGCTGGCTTGGGCGACGAATCCGCCCGCGACCGGGATCACCTTGATAGGCACGAACCGGTTCAATCATTTCGGCCGTCCGCCGAACAATCAGCAGTATGCCTCCGGGCCGCCCGTGACCGAAGCGTGGGTTGGTCTGAATGAGTTGAATGCGCTGGGCGCCGCGGGGGTTGGCCTGTATGCCGTGCCTTGCGATCCGGAAACGGGTGCGTTTACTATAGCCAATGTCCCTCCCGGCACCTATCAATTGGTCACTTGGGACAAGCCGCTCGATGCCCTTTTTGGCATCAACACGATCAGGGTGCCGAACCTTCCGTCCGGTTCGACCCACGATTTGGGCACCGTCTTATCCACCCGTTGGTTCGGCACTTACGAGGGCAGCGTGTTTTACGATGCCAACGCGAACGGTTTCAAGGACACGGGCGAAGAAGGTATTCCGCAACAAACACTCAATATCCGGTGGCGCGATGGCACGGTCTATCAGTCCACCGTCACGGATGACATGGGCGAATTCTCGTTCTCCGAAGTCTTTCCTTTCTTCAAGTGGTTGATTGCCGAGGTTGACTTCACTCGGTTCAAGCCTACTGGCATGACGACAGTTGTGGACGAAGGCGGCACCGTTCCGCCCGACAACGGATGGATCATGCCCTCCGAAGGCGTGCGCAATCCTCAGCCGCAATTCGAGACGAATCCCGATGGCACCCTCAATTACGCCGCGCCGATCATCAATCCCAACACGGGCAACAACCTGTCTCGCACCGAGTTGTCCACCGATCCGGCCGCGCCGCTGTTGCTCGAAGCGACACACCTGTTCCTGAACCAGAACAACCGCATTGACTGGGGCAAGATCAATTATGGCCCCGGCGAAAACGGGGGTATCGCCGGCATCGTCGGTTATGGCAGTACACGCGCCGAGGAAGACCCGCGACAAGGGACTATCGATCCGTGGGAGTCGGGCATACCCCGAGTCGAAATGGTGCTCTATCGTGACGCCAATACCGATAAGGTCATCGATGATATGAATGGCGATGGCCACCCGACCCTGGCGGACATCGACAATTATCCTTTTGGCTTTCGCGACGGCTCCGCACTCCCCGGTCCCGAAGACGTGGACCGCAACAATAACGGTGTCTTCGATCCGGGTGACGCGATTCAAATCGTCTGGACCGATAGTTGGGACGACAGCCCGCCCACCGGATCACAACAGACGAATCCG
>JAMCZD010000224.1 GCA_023473405.1 Candidatus Omnitrophota bacterium | reverse complement strand
AGGCAAGATCCGGCCGCGACGCCAAACCGGCGTCAATGCCCGCAACCAACGCAAGCTCGCCCGAGCCATCAAGCGCGCCCGCCATTTGGCGCTTATCTCCTATACAGACGAAACGCAAGATTAATCCCCAGTAAATCTACGGACGGCGAGAGCCGTCCGTTTTTCATTCTTCTTAAACCATTGCGAGGAGGCTGAATGCAATGAAGCCTGAGCCTTGCCCGAGCGAGCCGCGGAGCGCTCGCAATGGTTGGCGTTGGTTATCCCATCAACTCCACCAGTATCGCCTTTTGCGCATGCAGGCGGTTATGCGCCTGCGGGAACAGCAGTGATTGCGGCCCGTCGGCAACTTCGTCGGTGATCTCCTGGCCGCGATGCGCCGGCAGGCAATGCATAACCACCGCGGTGGGCTTTGCCTTTTTCAGCAAAGCCGCATTCACTTGGTAGGGCGGGAAGACCGCCTCCCGCTTCTTGGTTTCCTCTTCCTGTCCCATGCTTGTCCAGGTATCGGTATAGATGACATCCGCGCCTTCGACAGCCATTAGCGGGTCGTGCAGTAATTCAATCGTGCTACCGCTCTCTTTGGCAAACTTCTTACCGAGTTCCACTGCGCTGGACACGATGTCGTATCCTTCGGGGTTGGCGCAGACGAAGTTCATCCCCAGTTTGGCGCAGACATGCATTAGGGAGACGGCCACATTGTTGCCGTCGCCCACAAAAACGACCTTCAGACCTTTGATCTTAGCTTTGTAATGTTCGTAAATGGTCAACGCATCGGCCAGCCCCTGACAAGGATGGTTGTAGTCGCTCAGACCATTGATCACTGGTTTCTCTGCCCATTTCGCCAATTCCAATACATGCTGGTGGGCAAAGACGCGCGCCATGATGCCTTCTACATAACCATCCAGCACGCGCGCTACATCGGCAATCGATTCACGTTGCCCCAATCCGATCTCCTGGGGCCCGATGTACAGTGCGTGCCCGCCCAAATGCTGCATCCCCATTTCGAAAGACACCCGAGTCCTGAGGCTGGGCTTTTGGAACACCATTGCCAGAGCCTTGCCTTTCAGGATGGGCTTGTTGCCGCCTTTCTGGTGCTCGGACTTCAGCTTGACTGCCAGTTCCAAAAGGTGGCGAATTTCATCAGGGCTGTGATCTGCGATCGCCAGGAAATCTTTCATCATCTCTCCAACGGTGGGATTTGGTACGCTGCGCGCAGTATATCATGCCGGTATTCCTTGGGAATCGGTGCGGGAGATTGCTTCGCTTCGCTCGCAATGACGATAGGGATTTGGGGATTGCTTCGTCGGCTTCCGCCTCCTCGCAATGACGGGGAGTAACCGGCTAAAGCCTCGACTCCGTCCTGGAGTCGAGGCTTTAGCCGGAACATGCATGCACGGTATAATGCCGCTTGATGCCTGAAAAGAAGATCCGTGTGCTGGTGGCCAAGCCCGGTTTGGATGGCCACGACCGCGGCGCTAAAGTGATTGCTCGTGCCTTGCGCGACGCTGGCATGGAAGTCATCTACACCGGCCTGCGCCAAACCCCGGAGATGATCGCCGAAGCCGCCCTGCAGGAAGACGTGGATGCGGTGGGCCTCTCCATCCTCTCCGGCGCTCACATGGCCCTGGTGCCGCGCGTGGTAGAACTCCTCCGCAAAAATGGCCAGGATAAAGTCCGCGTCTTTGTGGGTGGCATCATCCCCGACGAAGATGCGCCTAAGTTACGAGAATTGGGCGTGGCCGGCATCTATGGTCCCGGGTCCCTCACTCAAAAGATAATCGACGATATCCGCAATTCTGTGCGCCAGGCCGCTTAGGCAAGGGGAGGGCGCGTGAATCTGCATCAGTCCGTTCTCCAAGGCGACCGGCTGGCACTGGCGCGCCTGCTCACCGAAATCGAGAATGACAGTGCCGCCGGCCAGCAAGCACTCAACGAGCTCTTCAAGAACACCGGTAAAGCTCATCTAATTGGGGTTACCGGGGCGCCGGGAACCGGGAAATCCTCCCTTGTCAACCAGCTTGCTCTTCATTTTAGGAACCCAACCAATGGAGACGCCGCCCGCCGCGTCGCCGTTGTAGCCGTGGATCCCACCAGCCCTTTCACCGGTGGCGCCGTGCTCGGTGACCGGGTGCGCATGCGCGAACTCTCCGGAGACGATGGCGTTTTCATTCGTTCGATGGCCACGCGCGGTTCGCTGGGCGGCCTGGCGGCGGCTACCGCCGGCTTGGTGCAAGCCCTGGACGCGGCCGGATACGAAATCATCTTTATCGAGACGGTTGGCGCTGGCCAGACCGAAGTGGATATTGCCAAACTCGCCCACACCACTCTGGTAGTCAACGTCCCCGGCCTGGGCGACGACGTGCAGGCGATCAAAGCCGGCATCCTGGAGATCGCCGATATCCTGGTGCTCAACAAGGCCGACCGCCCCGGCGTGGAGGCTGCTGAACGCGCCTTGCTCGGGATGTTGAAATTGGGCCATCCGACCAAGCGAACAATCATGCACCATGGCCAAGCGCAAACCGTTGAGTCCACTGATGCTGAGATCAGCGGTGATATGTGGATCCCGCCGATACGGCGAACCGTCGCTACAGATGGCAAAGGCATACCCGAGTTGGCGGAAGCTATCGCCGGGCATCGCCTCCACCTGGAAAAGACCGGCGACTGGAAGCTCCGTGATCGAGCGCGCTTGGAATCTGAGGTGGAGACTTTGTTGCAGCAAAGTCTAGTGTCTCGCTGGCGAGAGAATGTGAATGCCAAGAAATATGAAGCCATGCTGGAACAATTGTTGGCCCGTGAACTTTCTCCCCGCCAGGCAGTTGCCGCCATGCTGAATGGAGATACGGCGCAATGATTTATGGAAAACGGATCCGTTTTCGTGGGGCCGAAAGAAGCGATCTGCCGACTTTTGTGCGCTGGGTTAACGATCCTGAAGTGCTGCATGGTGTGAGTATGTTCCAGCCTATGTCCCTGGCTCGAGAAGAAAAATGGTTCGAGGCGATGTTGTCCCGACCTCCCGAAGAACAGGTCCTGGTTATTGAAATCAAAAAGGGGACCAAGTGGATGCCGATAGGCACTTGTGGTTTCCACGGGATCAATTGGAGGGACAGCCACGCTGAGATGGGCATCCTGATCGGGGAGAAAAAGTATTGGGGCAAAGGCTATGGACAAGAAGCCATGACTTTGCTGATGTCCCATGGTTTCGACACGCTGAACTTGCATCGTCTCGAGCTCAAAGTTTTCGAAGATAATCCCCGCGCCATTCACGCCTACGAAAAGATCGGCCTGGTTCACGAAGGCCGCTTGCGCCAGGCGGAATATAGCGATGGCGCCTATAAGGATGTATTATTGATGGGCATGCTTCGCTCCGAGTGGAACGCCCGTAAGAAATCCAGTCGATCAGGGAGAGCTGAATGAGCCCAAGCCCCAAGAAAGGCCTTTACGGCGACATCAAATTATTTGCCGGTTCGGCGATACCGGAATTGGCGCAAAAGACAAGGAAGGCGGAGTTTACACTGAGCGAAGCGAACGTGCCTTCCGCAGTTGCGAGGAGGGCTGAAAGCCCGACGAAGCAATCTCCTTTACGGCATAGGAGTAATGCCCAATGAGCCCAAGCCCCAAGAAAGGCCTTTACGGCGACATCAAATTATTTGCCGGTTCGGCGATACCGGAATTGGCGCAAAAGATCGCCGATTACCTGGAGACCCCGCTCAGCGGCCGCGACCTGATCCAATTTCCCAATGAGAATCTCTTGGTGAAGCTGCATGGCTCGGTGCGCGGGCAAGACGTGTACGTGATCCAGTCCACCGCCAAGCCGGTGCACCGCAATTGGATGGAACTGCTGATCATGCTGCAGACCCTGCGCCTGGATTCGGCGGCGCGCATCACGGCGGTGATCCCGTTCATGAGCTATGCCCGCTCCGACAAGAAGGACCAGCCGCGCGTTCCCATCGTCGCCCGCCTGGTGGCCGACATGGTCGAAGTCGCCGGCGCCGACCGCTACATCACGCTGGATCTGCACGCCGGGCAGATCCAAGGCTTTTTCTCTATACCCGGCGACGTGCTCACCACGTTCCATATTTTGTCGGACTACGCACGCAAGCTGTGTAAGACGCTGAAGGATCCGGTGGTGGTCAGCGTGGACCTGGGCTTTGCCAAACGGGCGCGCAACTTTGCGGAGCGCATCAATGTGCCGCTGGCGCTGATCGAGAAGCGCCGCATTTCCAACGATGCGAAAGCCGAAGCGATGCGCCTGGTGGGGGACGTCGCCGGACACGACGTATTGCTGCTTGACGACGAAGTGGACACTGGCGGTTCGGTTAGCGAAGGCGTGGAGCTGCTGGTGAAGAGCGGGGCGCGCAAGATCTATTTGCTGTTCGTGCACCCGGTGCTTTCCGACCCGGCCACCGAGCGCCTGGCCAAGCTGCCACTGGCCGGCATCATCACCACCGATACCATTCCCATCCCCGAAGATAAGCGCAAGCTGTTGGGCGATAAGCTCACCATCTTGTCGGTTTCCTCATTGCTGGGAGAGGTGATCAAGCGGGCGCATGAGGGGCGCAGCGTGGGGAAGATGTTCAACGAATAATGCGAACGAAGCTCGCATTATTCGTGGTCTCGATGTCCTGAAGTCCCGAAGTCTAAAGTCCAAAGTCAAGCAAATAACCAACGGTAGGGCGGCTTGTGTGCCGCCCTCATTGCTTGGGCGACGCACGCGTCGCCCGTACGACGAACGATGATCTGTTCGTAGGGGCGAGGCATGCCTCGCCCTGATTATGCAGGGGCAATGCAATACGCAATACCGTGCATCCTATGCAGCTAGCGTAGATAAGTGTCTACAGCGGAGAAAAAAGATGTGGCCAATCAAATTCCGCCCGAATGGTGGCGCCATTGTAGTAGAGAATAACCTGTGTACTTCCCTTGTTGATGATCACGCATTCTCGGGAAAATTCGCAATCATTTTTGTGGATGCTTACGTGACCGACGTGCGAAACCGTCCAGCCTTCGGTCGGCTCCAAACCCCGGTAGTAATCTAGAAATTCATCGATACTGGTTTTGGGTGTATTGAATGTGTAATCATCAATACCGATCCCGAACTTATAGCGGATCATTCCAAAAAGTGTGCTGTCCGGCGGCAGGGGCAAGCCAAGTTCCTGTGGTAGGTCCATGGCTGTTTTCATATCTTGAAGATCGGGGGGCAAAGTGATTTCCGTCAACTGGTTGATCGTTGATAGAGACTCGGTGACCTCATACACCTGCTTAAAGCCTCCCTGCGTAGTGGTTTCCGCCCAGTGCGAATAGAGTACGTAGTTGCCATCTTGCGCCAGATAAAAGTCACCTTCTAATACTGTATTTGCATAGGATTCGGTTTTTTCTAAAACAAAATGATAAGCTGGAATGCCCTGGTATTCCTCCTGGCCTGCGAATTGGGCGTCGACTAATTTTTCCGTATTTCCCGCGGGGATGTCCACTTTGTAAAAAATATCATCATTTGTTCCTGTCTTAAGGTACCAGTCGCCGCTACCCGTAACCGAGTAAGTTCGGCCGTCGACCGCGTAGGTTCGGTCCATTCCACTATAGTATTCGTTCAGGTAATAGGCACCGTAAGGTTCTTTGACATATCCGATGGTGGCAGTGAGCTCGGTCAGCTGCCCATTCACCGTATTTTTTTCATTTACGGTTACAACGAAGCTGTCCAGTTCGCGGATGTCCCGGAGTGAAAACAGGTCAAAGACCGGCGGCCAAACCGTGGCGGTGGGTCCCTGTGTGGGTCGTGGAGTCGCAGTTTCCTCGGCTGCTTCCACAGTCGGCGCCAGGGTCGAATCCGCTAACTCGGTTGGTACTGGGGCATTTACTGGAGACGCGCAGCCTGAAATCATCAAACCTAATGTGGTCAATAATATTAGAGTAGCTTTTCCTGTTGTTTTCATAAAGGTCCTAGATCCTTAGGCGAAAGAAACCAAATTCATTGTACTCGAATGCCCAGCGACGAAGCCAGATGGTGGAAGGCAGAAGGTGGTGATACGATTCCTGCTTGTCATAAATTCCATGTTGGAGATTGCTTCGTCGGCTTTCGCCGCTACAGCGGCTCAAAGACGCCTCCTCGCAATGACGGGTTAACGAATGCCTGAGTTGCCGGAAGTAGAAACTATCGCGCGCTCCATTGCCGGCTCGTTGGTGGGCAGGCGAGTGTCGCGTGCCCACGTGGATTGGAAGCGAACAGTGGCCGCGCCCTCGGCAGCCGGTTTAGTGCGGCGCATCGTGGGGCAGCGCGTTGTGGCCATCGGGCGGCGGGCCAAGTTCGTGCGCATCCAATTGGAAAGGGATACGCTGCTGATCCATCTCCGTATGAGCGGCGATTTGTTGACAGGCCACTCGGATGAACCGCTTGGGTCGCATTCGCGATTGCAGATCTATTTTGAAGATGGGTTGCAGCTCAGCTTCCAGGACCCGCGCAAGTTCGGGCGGGTCTGGCTAGTGGCGGACCCGGAATCCGTGCTCGGCGCCCTTGGCTCGGAGCCGCTGGACACAGAACTCACGCCTGCCCGCTTTTACCGGATGCTGGCGGCCAAAAAGCGGCAGCTGAAACCGCTGCTGCTCGACCAGACCTTCCTGGCCGGGCTGGGTAATATCTATGTGGATGAAGCTTTGTGGGAAGCCAAGCTGCACCCGCTAACGGCAGCCAGCAAGGTGAGCAAGGCGCAGGCGGGCGCCTTGCTGCGCGGTATACGCAAGGTGCTGAAGGAGGGAATTCAAAGAAACGGAGCTAGTATCGACTGGGTTTACCGGGGTGGAGAGTTTCAGAACCATTTTCATGTCTATCAACGTACTGGTGAAAAATGCCCCCGTTGCTCAACGAAAATAAAGCGTATAGTAGTTGGACAGCGTGGAACTCACTTTTGCTCAAAATGCCAAAAGCGAGGGTAGGGGGAGTTGCATGCCAGCGGAGCAGGGCAGCAACTCCAACGCGTGAGCCGTTTAGGCGCTTCTTTTGCGCCTGGCTCACGCAAAGCATCGATTGGGTGTACCGCGGCGGGGCCTACCAGCACCACTTCAAGGTCTACCAGCGCACGGGTGAAGCCTGCCCGCACTGCGGGATCCTGATGAGGCGGATCGTTATTGGCCAGCGGGGCACACATTATTGCCCTAACTGCCAAAGGCAGAGCTAGCCTGGAGTTGCGTCGCGATGCGAAGCAGCGCAGCAACTCTAACGCGTGTGCGTTTAGGCGCTTTTTGCGCCTGCCCACGCAAGGGGACCGAGGTGTTATTGGAAGAAGGAAGAGGCCTGGCTAGCAATTCTGAAGATCTGTATTTGTTATTCTGAATCTCCTAGCAACTCGCGCTTTAAAGCGCCTGATAACCAATCCTGGTAGGCTTCCAAAGCCCAGCCTGAGTTCCGAACCAGTTCGAAAAAAACCTCTGGTAAACAAAGCGCCTGCAAGATGGCGGCGACGCGAGCTGCGTCCAAGTCATGGCGCAAGTGCGGTTCCAGGCTTTTGGCCAACTTTTCCATCCCCTTCCTGCGGCCCGCTAAAGCCTCGCTTAACTCGGCGGCGGCTTCCGCATCGGCAGCCGCCGCGCCGTTATAGATAGCTATCACATCTGAGCCAGTTTCCCATTGCCTGCAGGTAGCCTGTGCCAACTCTTCCAGGAGTTGGTGCGGGTTGATAACCTTTGAGTTGCCGTAAGTGATCTCGCGGATATGTGAGGTATCGTGCCAGGCAGAGCGGATGGCGCGCAAAATCCCGAGCTTCGAATTGAAAACTGCATAGACAGTGCTGACAGCTACGCCTGCCCGTTCAGCGATGGCTTCGATCGTGGTGCCGGTGTACCCCAGTTCCAGGAAAAGAGCTTTTGCCGCTGCCACGATCATATTGGCTGTGGCTTGCGCTTGGCGTTGGCGTAGGCTGGATCGAATTTGACTCTTGAGAGCAACCATGATTATATAGTATAACTATATTCAATATAGTTTCGCTATATTATAGATGAGGAATATCAGTATGTCAATGGACGAATCATTCCAAACGATTATAGTTGGTGGTGGGCAAGCCGGCTTGGCTGCAGGTTTTTTCCTGAGCCAGCAAGGCAACAGCTTCGTCATCCTGGACGAAAATATACGTACGGGGGAATCTTGGCGGAACCGTTGGGATGGCCTGCGGTTGTTCACGCCAAGCAAATACAATGGATTACCAGGAAGGCCCTTTCCCAGCCCAGACTTCTACTTTCCTACAAAGGATGAGGTTGCCGATTACCTTGAAGAATATGCCGGGCACTTCCGCCTGCCATTGAGGCATGGAGTGAAGGTGGAATCGCTGACTCGTAACGACACAGGCTATCGGTTGACAACAAGCAATGGCCAAATCCTGACCAGAAATGTAATCATTGCCACCGGTCCGTATCAAAAACCCAACAAGCCACCCTATGCCCAAGATCTCGACCCGTCGATACTGCAAATGCACTCGAGCGCATATCGCAACCCTCAGGAGATTCCCGTTCAGAATGTTCTGGTGGTGGGTGCAGCTAACTCTGGGGCAGAAATCAGTCTTGAGCTTGCTAAAGCTGGAAAGAAGGTCTGGCTAGCTGGGCGAGATGTAGGGAGAATTCCCGCCGACAAACTGGGCAAAGCCTTTGGAGGCCGGCTGTATTGGTGGTTCATTAGCCAGATCCTGAGCGTGAAAACACCCATTGGGCGAAAAATGAGTTCGGATGTGTATATTCACGGCGCCCCGTTGATTCGCGCCAGCCGCCAGGAAATCGTCGATGCCGGGGTCGAAAGTACGCTACGCGTTACCGGCACGGTTAACGGCAAACCGCAATTGGAAGACGGGCGCAGAATCCCAGCGGAAGCGGTCATCTGGGCGACTGGTTTCCGACCGGATTACAAATGGATCGACCTGCCGATATTTGACGAACAAGGCTATCCCCGTCACCAGCGTGGAATCATCCCAGAAGCACCGGGTCTTTACTTCGTTGGACTGCTTTTCCAAACTGCATTGAGTTCAGCTCTATTAGGTGGAGTAGGCGCTGAGGCGGAATATATCGCTAAGAAAATTGCGCAACAGTGATATTGAACGATTAGTTTTCATTTTGAAATTAGAAACCGTCCCTGGAAATTTATTAGTAGCGACGGCAGTAGCGGATAAGGTGCGCATTACATTGCGCACCTACGGCAGTATTTCATCGTCAGCAGCATCTTGAACGGCGTGGTCGCCTTCAGTGCGTGAGGCTGGTTGGCGGGCAGCAGGGAGCGCATTCTTGTCCGCGGTGCCAGAGGAAGCTATAAGCCATAAGCCATAAGCCATAAGCCATAAGCTATCAGTTTTCAGCAATCAGCAATCAGCAATCAGCAATCAGCAATCAGCTATCAGTGACGAAGCTGTTGCCTTGCTGGCGAGAAACTCTTGATGTAATTCCCAATATAGTGGCGGAGATTGCTTCGCCGCTCCGCGGCTCACAATGACGGGCGGGTTTGATCCCTTGCCGCTGCAAGCTCAGCTCGCTCGGAACGGGTCGCGCCCCAACGAAATAAATAAGCGCGGGCGCTAAGCTGCTGAGGGGCAGGACCAAGCACTGTGAGGCAGAGCGGGGAACACATTATTGCCCAAGGCCGGTTTGATAGAATAAAAGAGAAATCTTTCACTAGTTGTTTGGGATGGTGCTATGAAATCGCTAGCTTTGCTGGACGATCTGGTTTTCCACGACGAAAACCCCAACGCCCAACCCCTTTTGGTGGACGCGCATGCCCGCATCTTGCGCTTCACCTTAAAACCCGGCCAGAAGATCAAAGAACATCTCTCGCCCAATTCCCCGCTATACATTGTAGTGATCGAAGGTAGGGGCATTTTTGCCGGCAGCGATGGGAAAAGAGTTGAGTTCGGTCCGAACTCGTTTCTCGTGTTTGATAAGGCCGAACCTCACTTGATAGAGGCCCGGGATGAAAACCTGGTCTTTATCGCCTTCCTGAGAGAATTTTCCGAAAATATCCCTGAGGAAAAAACAGGCGGTCTATTGGGAGAACGCTAAAGCATGCCCGCCGTAACCAGATGGTTCATTAAGAGCTCGCTAGTTTACTTAGCAGTTGCCCTTGCGTTCGCTCTCTGGCTTGCAGGACAGTCCATAGGCTTTGCGGTTGTGCCCGGGCTTTCGCCGGTGTTCTTCCATTTCTTTCTGGTCGGCTGGGTGACGCAGATGATCATGGGGGTGGGTTACTGGTTCTTCCCCAAGTACAGCCCCGAGCAACCCAGGCGGAGCGAGCGCTTAGGATGGGCGGTCTTCGGGCTGCTGAATGCCGGGCTGCTGCTGCGAGGCCTGGCGGAACCCTTATTTTCCTCGAACGCTGCCGCCACATGGAGAACAGCCCTGGTAGTTTCCGCCGTTTTGCAATGGCTGGCGGGGTTGCTGTTTGTGGTGAACACCTGGGAGAGAATTAAGGAGAGGTGACAGAAGGTGGATGGCAGAAAAAACGGAAACAGCAATCCTGTAGGGACAGGTTTAATATCGATGGTCATCAACAACTATGGCAATTTGCCTTCGCCGGTGCGTCCTACTGCTGACAAGGGAAACCTGTCCGTGTCAACGGAAGCCGCTGGCATGGCAAGGACAGGTTTAGTTGCCAGGCGATCAAGTCAGGCTATTGGCCTTAAAGCCTATCCAATGTTCACTTGCAGGCAATGCAAACCTGTCCCTACAAGGCCTTCGAAAGGGGAATATGCCGAGATTTAGCGTCTGGGGGACTCGTTTGGCCTTGCTTTACTTCCTGGCGGGGTTCACGATAGGTGCGCTGATTTTGATCAACAAGGCCGCCCCTTTGCACCCCGCCATCTGGAGCCTGCTGCCTCTGCATATTGAATTCCTGCTGATGGGGTGGATCGTGCAACTGGTCTTTGCAGTGGGCTACTGGATCTTCCCGCGGTTCAAGTTCGAGCCGAAGAGAGGGCGGCCGGGCTTCGCCTGGGTAGCCCTGGGGCTGCTGAACGCGGGGATCGGGTCGCTGACTTTGGCTTCCGTCAGTGGGCAGCCTGCCTGGGTGCTAATCGGGCGCGTGCTTGAGGTTGGCGCGGTGGTAGTCTTCGCTGCGCAATTGTGGTTGCGGGCCAAGCCCACGGAGACGGGAGTGAAGGTTTAATCGGGGATTGCCACGCTCGCGCTAAGCGCTCGCTCGCAATGAAGGAAAGGCGGCGCAAACGCCACCTTTCCTGGGCGGGTCTCAGACCCGCCCCTACGGTTTGGCGCCGGCGAATGGGCGAAGCCTGCCCGCTCTGCGGATCAGGCGCATCACCGTGGGGCAAGGAGGTACGCAATTTTGGCCGCGGAGTCAGAGATTCTGGTTCGGATCTGGGATGCCTCAGCATGTGGTTCGGCAAATGATGCCAATTCTAATGACCAAGTCTAGAATTCCATCACGCTATCCAGCCCACGATGAACCCCGACCAATTTGCCTACTTCTCGAATGGCTAAGAGTGCTCCTTTCACATATGGTTTTGCGCTTGGACCTGCTTCATGCTTTAGGATTAACTTCTCGTCAGACATCCCAAAAATGGCATCTATCGAAATAACATATCCAGGCAATCGAATCGAGTGCACTTGAGTCCCTTGTAATCGAGCGCCACGGCTTTCTTTTAAGCCATCTATTTGTTCCAATGGAACTTCGAGCTCTGCCTCCTTCACATTGAAAAGACGGTTAGCCAGTTCACGTGCAGTTCCACTGGGCGCATCCTTTTTGTCGGGGTGGGCGTATTCAATGATTTCCCAATGAGGTATATATTTAGCCGCCATCTCGGCAAATTTCTGAAGCAGGACTATTGTAAGTGCAAAATTTCCCACTGCCAGGACTCCACGATTGACTTCTTTGGCGTATTGATCTATCTCGGCATAATCTTTATTACTTAGTCGCGATGTGCCGACTACAACATGTGCACCTTTCTTTAATGCCAGCAATATATTGAGCTTTGCTACCTCTGGTTTTGTGAATTCTACAAACACGTCGGGGTTAGTCACTAATGCGTCTTCCACAGTCCCAAAGACCGGCGTGGTAAGTCCCTTAATGCCCATAGCTTCACCAAGAGTTTTCCCTGCATTACTTCGAGAAATCGCGGACACCACCTCCATGTCTATGGCATCGGTTATACCTCGGGAAAGTTCTGAACCCGCCCAATCGGTTGCCCCGGCTAAACATATTTTAATTTTTTTCATAAATCCTCACCGTGTATGAAAAAGTTGTTCATATGACCCTCCCAGCTTTTGAATTTGCCAACTGCATGAGTTTTCATGCAGCCTCAGGTCAGCCCTTCGCTTTTATTGATGCAACGGCTGCTGCAGGGGTGACGATGGCCGACCCAGTAAACTTTTCCAATTTAGGGTTTCCAAGCAGATGTTTTTTATCAAGTGTGACTAACAGATCGACTTTCCCTTTCTTTGCCGCGGCAATTATTGGGGCGTCCTTTTCAGCAACATACTTTGCGGCGGCCAAAACCTGGGACTTAGTTGGCTTGACTTTATCCAATTTTAGGTTTTCTAGGCCAATCTGGAAGATATTGAGAAAGGGAGGCGCTTTTATTTCCAGATGGTGACTGACTTCTTCAAGAATATACTCGCTTTCCACCAGGTTAATTTCCCCTTTGAGCGCCAGGATTATTAAATCTCTTGAATGACCACGTTCAGAAAAAAATGCGGAAAACAGGGCACTCGAATCGATAAGTATCCTGATCATTTAGTTTTGGATTTAATTCCATATTCTTTTTCCAGTAATTCTCCTCGGTACTTACGTCCTTGGCGTTCCCTCCAAATCTTCCACCAAATCCTCGGCTGCCTCAATCCCCTCTATTCCCCATTGTCAACTTGCTTGACAAAGTCACCAAATTCCCCACAAAAACCTCATTCTGTTTAATAATACCGCCATGTTTTCAAACCAAATACTCTGCGCATTCCTTTGATGGAATCCAAGATGTTCTTTGGCGGCGAATCCTCATTTGCATCTACCACACCTACCACACCGACAACATCGACAACATCGACAACATCTACAACACCGACAACATCTACAACACCGACAACATCAACAACTTCGACATGATCGACAACCTCTACACAACCTACAACGTCTCGCCGCTAGACGGAATTAAGCGCTTGGTCTAAATCCACTATCAAATCCTCAGCTGCCTCTATCCCCACCGATAGCCGCAGCAAGTCCCGCGGCGTAGATGCCGACTCGCCTGCCACGGAGGCGCGGTGTTCGATCAGGCTCTCTACGCTACCCAGGCTGGTAGCCTGGGTGAAGAGTTTGGTGGTGGACGCCACCTTGCGGGCAGCTGCTTCCCCGGCGGCGACCTGGAACGAAAGCATCGCACCAAGCGGAAGGGAGCCAGGGAACTTTGAGGCATTCCCCCCTCGCCCGCTTGCGGGAGAGGGGCCGGGGGTGAGGGGGCTCATTTGCTTGCGGGCGATGGCGTGTCCGGGATGATCGGGCAACCCGGGGTAATGCACGCAGTTGACGCCGGGGTGCGCGCTTAGGAACTCGGCGATTCTTAGTGCGTTGGCTGCCTGGGCGCCGACGCGCAATGGCAGGGTTGCCAGGCCGCGGCGGATCAGCCAGCAATCGAAGGGGGAGGGCACGGCGCCGGCGAGGCTCTGCTCTTCGCGGATGCGGGCAAAGAACTCATCCGTTGATTTCACGATCACCGCGCCGCCGGTGACGTCGCTGTGCCCGCCGAAATACTTGGTGCTGGAGTGCACGCTGATATCTGCGCCCAAGCCCAGCGGGCGCTGGAGCACCGGGGTGGCGAGGGTGTTATCAACGACGACTTTGGCGCCGGCATTGTGGGCGAGGGTAATGACCTCGGCGAGATCGATGATCTTCATCATCGGATTGGTGGGCGTCTCAAGGTAAACCAGGCGGGTGTCCTTGTGCAGAGCGGCGCGAACATTATTGAGATCGTCGAAAGAGATGAAGCTGATATCCAGGCCCCAACGCAGCATCACTTTCTCGAGCATGGCTTGCGTGCCGTGGTAGATGTCCTGCGAGACGACGGCGTGGTCGCCAGGCTGCAGCGCCTGGAAGATGGCGTGGATGGCGGCCAGCCCGGAGGCGAAAGCCGCGGCTCCGGCGCCGCCTTCTAATTGCGCGAGGGCGGTTTCGAGCGCGGCACGGTTGGGGTTCTCGCTGCGCCCGTAGACGTAGCCGCCCGGGTAGCTGCCATCGCCAGCCCGCAAGTAGGTGGTGGACATGTGGATGGGCGCGGCAACCGCGCCGGTATCAGGGTCGGGTTCGTTGGCGGCGTGGACGGCAAGAGTTTCGATCTTCATGTGGGGACCTCGATTTCCAATTGACTGCGTTTTAGATTGTAAATGCTAAAAGGAATTAAGTTATTTCGGTTCAACGAGAGAAAGGCGATTCCCCCAAGGATCACGCAGCTGCACCTGGCGCCCATAAGGCAAATCCCGGATCTCGCCAACCTGATGGAAGCCGCTTCCTTCTGCCCGCTGCAGAGTTGTCTGCAAATCCTGCACTGTGAAGGAAACCACGGCGCCGGTTTGCATCTGTCGAAATTCCGATGTTTCCGGCAGCTCTTCGTTTAGGTGGAGGGCCAGGTCGCCGCCTTCCAACTGGAAGCGCACCCAATCTTCGTCCGCGTAAGAAGGAGAGAGTCCAAGAAAGTTTAAATAAGCCTGGGCGGCTTTTTTCAGATCTCCTACATAGTAGAAACTTACTCGCAATTTCACGGCCGGCAAGGATTTTTCCGGTTGGACGCTCAAGGTTATTGGGACAAATCGGCGATAATTTTCCGAAAACCGATGATGCCGCCGACGATCATCGCCAGCCCGCTGCCCATGCTCCCAGCAGTAATGTAAATGGATTCGCTGCTCAAGATCTGTTCCATCGTATTCAATTGCATCAAGTCCCAAAAATACCAGACACCATAGGTGGTTAGACCCAACCCGCCAAGGATGACTCCCAAGCCTAAGATAATGAGCAGCGGGCTTTGGCGGCGGGCAATGGTTTGACCCTGTTGCGACTCCACGTCTCGGACGAACTGCTCGGCCTGATTCCAATAAAGCCCAAGCTCATTGCATAATGCTACGAGAATGTCGTTGCGATTGCGATGTTTGCTTAATTCGTCGACGACGAAGGCATGGGCTTCAGCTTCATTCATGAAATAATTCTATAACAATTTTTCAAGTTCTAGTACTAAAGGATCCTTCCCTCGTCGCGGCTGCAGTTCGCTCGGAATGATTGAAAAGATTTCGCTGAACGCTGAA
Source organism: Candidatus Omnitrophota bacterium (assembly GCA_023473405.1). Lineage (GTDB taxonomy): Bacteria > Verrucomicrobiota > Verrucomicrobiia > Limisphaerales > UBA1319 > JAMCZD01. The sequence goes on along the minus strand of JAMCZD010000224.1, from coordinate 11,373 downwards.
AGCTGATAGCTTACGGCTCATAGCTTACAGCTTTTACTTTCATTTTTCCGTCTTGATCTTTCACCAATTCTCCAACCGGCATGGTGGTGTCGTGCTCGAAGATCAGCAGCGCTTTGTTTTCCAGCGCCCATTCCTGCCAGTAGCCTTTGGTGCGGATGGTTTCCAACGGTTCGACGTCGTAGGCGGTGACCCAGGCGCGGCGCTCGAAGTGGACCGCGAAGCTGGCAAGGTCGTTCACATAGAGCAGCGGCCGGTCGCCGGTTTCGACAATGACAACTTGCAGCCCGCGGGTGTGGCCGGGAGCGACCACGCAGCGTACGTCTTTGGTCACCTGAGCGTCGCCATGCAGCAAGCGGAAGCGCCCGGATTCCCAAATGGGCACCAAGTTCTCCGGCAGGTAGGTGGCGCGGGTGCGCTCGTCGGTGTGCATGGCATCGGCGAACTCCACGCGCTGCAGCCAGTATTCGGCGTTGGGGAAGGCGGGCACCAGCGCCTCGTCCTTCAACGTGGTGTTGCCGCCGCAATGATCGGAATGCAAATGCGTGTCGATGACAATGTCAATGTCTTCGGGCTTTACGCCGTGCTTGGCCAAATTCTCGAGCAGGGTGCCTTCGGGGTAATGCAGCCCCCATTGGCGGATGGTCTTGTCGCTCAACTTGTCGCCCAGGCCGTTATCCACCAGGATGGTCTTGCCTTCCGAGTGGATCAACAGGCAGTTCATGCACATGGGGACTAGATTGTGATCATTAGGCGTTTGGTGTTTGCTCCACAGGACTTTGGGCACCAGGCCAAACGGCCCTCCCGGGTCAGCCCAGGAAGTGCCAGCGGGAATGATGTGCCAGGAAGCAGCCATTAGCCGTTAGCCTTTAGCGGTTAGCATAAAGACATAAGCTTTCTATAAGAAAAACGAGTCATCGATTGCACATCGATTCTTAATGAAAGTTAACTTTGTCATTCCGAGGAGGGCGGTTGGCGCCGTTTTTTAAACGGCGCTGCCCGACGAGGAATCCCTTTGGTCAAACGAAAACCAACCTGCCTTATTTTGACTCAAGGGCCTCCTCGCTGCGGTCGGAGTGACATAAGGGGACGACGCACCTGCTCTTACTTCTTCTTGCGCCTTCGGCGCCGTTTGCCGCCGGAATCCGAACCCCCGCCGGGAGTGACAGGCTCTTTTTCCTCCACGACTTTTTCGGCCGCGCCATCCGGCGCGGGAGCCGCGGGCAAGGCCGCGGCGCGGGCGGTCTGCCCGATGGGGCCGGGTTGAAATACGAACATGCGGTTCACCAGGCTGCTGCGCATGTCGGCGAACAGATCCTGGAACATGCGGTACGCCTGCGCCTTGTACTCCACCAACGGGTCACGCTGGGCGTAAGCTTCCAGGCGGATGGAGATGCGCAGGGCTTCCATGCGGGTCAGGTAATCGATCCACAATTCGGAGATCACGCGCAGTAAGAGCTGGCGGTAGCTTTCGGTGAGGCCGCGCTTGCCCAGGCTGGCAATGGCCTTCTGCTTGGCTTCGGCGCTGAGCTCGTTGAGCGGCCTCCCATTCAGGCTTTCGAAAGCCTCGGCGCCCAACGCTTCTTTTAATAGCGCCCGCCCAGCCTCATTCACGTTTTCGAGAGTCCCACTCGCCATGCTTTCCCAGGCGCCCTGGCCCCAAATGGCCTGCATCGCTTTCTGGGCGTACTTCAGGTGGGCCAGCACCTTTTCGGTGATGGCTTCTGCGTCCAGTTTTTCCAGGAAGCGTGCGGCGTAGTAAGCGAGGCTCAGACGCTTCTTGCGCTGAACGATTTGCCGGTGGGTCTTCTTGTCGAAGGCGGTCGTGCGCGTTTCAGGGATGGCGATCAGCGCGTTCAGCAGATGGCCGTCGTGGATTTGGCCCTCAACCTTGCCCAGGTTCTCGGCAAGCTCTTTGGCGATTTGGCCCTCATTGTTGGCGCCGATCAGGTGCTCGCGGCGTTGCGCAAATTCATCGCGCACCACCCGGGATAGTTTCTCGCCGACTGCCTTCCACTCTTCTTTGGCAAGCTCGTCGGGTTTCAAGTTCACTTCGGTTTCCAGGCGCCGTTCCAATGCGCCAATCAGGCGCAACACGGCCTGAGCGCGCAGACTCTCTTCGACGCGGTCATGGATGAGATCCGCGGCCTTGTCGGGATCGGCGCGCAGCGATTTCTGCTCGTCATTGCTGAGTTTCAGCGGCAGGTGCAGCAGCCCGCTGAGCTCGGAAAGCAATTGGCTGGGAGAGCGCTGCTGCCCCTCTTCTTCAAGACGCAGGCCCTGCATGAAGGTATCGAGTGTTTCCAGCGTACTATCCATCTGCTGCTCGAGGCGTTCCTCGTTGCTGTCCAGCAATGTCTGCAAGCTATGCAGTAAATGTTCTTCTTCGGTTTGCAGCGCTTGGCTGGCTACGTCGAGCAGTGCGGTTTGCGCATGCGCGACCGAGGCAATTTTTTGTTCTTTGAGATGATCGATTAAGGTTTGCAACGTGAACGAGGGCACCAACACGCGGTTGACTACCAGCGTGGGCTGGATCTGTTCCAACCAAGCCAGCAGCTTCCAAGGGCCGTCGGCGTCATCGAGGGCGACGGGCACGCGCAGGCGCACTTCCTCTTCGAGCATGCCGACCACATCTTCGGTGAGGTCTTCTTTGGTCATGATGCGATCGCGCTGCGCGTAAATGGTGGCGCGCTGTGTGTTCAATACGTCGTCATATTCCAGCAGATGTTTGCGGGCGTCGAAGTTGGCGCCTTCCACGCGGGTCTGCGATTGCTCGATGATGCGCGTGACCAGGCCGTATTCCAGCGGCACCGAGTCGTCCATGCGCATGCGCTGCATGGCGGCCTCCACCTGGGCGCCGCCGAACAGGCGCATCAAGTCGTCTTGCAGCGAGAGATAGAAGCGCGAGGAGCCGGGGTCGCCCTGGCGGGCGGAGCGGCCGCGCAGTTGGTTGTCGATGCGGCGCGCCTCGTGGCGTTCGGAGCCGATCACGTGCAGGCCGCCGAGTTCCTTCACTTTGGCCATCTCGTCGACGGATTTCAGGAAATATTCGATCTCCGCTCTGTAGATGCCATAATCTTCGGTCTTGAGCCTGAGGATGGCTTCTTTTTGTTCCTCAAGGGTCATATTCGAAGGTTCGACGTGGCCGGCTTTACGCAGCACGCGGCTTACCGCGGATAGCACCTCTTCGGCGATCTCACCGCCCAGTTTGATGTCCACACCGCGGCCAGCCATGTTGGTGGCGATAGTCACGGCGCCATAGGCCCCGGCACCGGCGATGATCTGGCTTTCTTCCGTGTGCTTGCGCGCATTCAGCACAGAGTGTGGGACGCCGCCTTGCAAAACCGCCGTCAGCCGAGGTCCATGTTCGGCTTCCAAACCCAGCAGTCTGAGCAGGCGCGGCAGGTTTTCTTCGCTCTGCAAATTGAGCTGGATACCCAGGTCGCGGGCGCGCTGGCGCAGGTCGCCCGGATTCAGCTTCTCCAGGGGCTCATAGAGCGGCTGCAATTCGGGGATGACGAAGCCGTCATCTGTCTTGTTGTTCTTTTCGAGCCAAACGTCGCGCAGCAAAACGGTCTGTAGTAGTTTCTGGATGGGTTCGGCGCGCAGGCGGTTGGAGATGAAGTCGGAAAGTTCGACCGAGGTGGTGCCGACCAGGATCGGCCGGCCGATCACATGGATGGCGACGATCTCTTTAATCAGCGACCGCATTTTGGCTTCCACCGTGCGGTAGACCACGTCGGGGTAGTCCTTGCGCTTCCACAGTATGGGCAGCTTCTGAGGGTCGTCGTTGCGAGCGTAATAAGTAACCTTGTAGCCTTGTTCGTCCTTGCCGTCGATTTGTTCCAGGTCGGAATCTTTGCGTAAGGCGTTGTATTCCAGGTTGGAGGGCAGGGCGATCACCTCCAACTTATAGATCTTGTCGAATTCTTCGGCCTCGGTGAGCGCTGTGCCGGTCATACCGGCGAGCTTTTCGTACATGCGAAAGTAGTTCTGGATGGTGATGGTGGCGTAGGTGACGTTCTCCGCCTCCACCTTCACCCCTTCTTTGGCTTCTACGGCTTGGTGCAAGCCATCCGACCAGCGGCGGCCGGGCATCAGGCGACCGGTAAATTCGTCCACAATGACGACCTGTCCACCCTGCACCAGGTAGTCCTTGTTGCGTTTGAACAGGTACTGAGCGCGCATGGCCTGCTCGATGAAACCCATCAGGCGGGCCTGCTCGGGGCTGATGTCTTCCGGCCGCTCGGGGTCGCTCAGCGGGACGCCCAGCAATTGCTCCAGGTGCGTTTCGCCGAGTTCGGTCAGGGTCACCGTGCGGTCCTTTTCATTGATCTCGTAATCTTCGGGGTTCAAGCGCTTCACCACTTCGGCGACGCGGATATAGTGCTCGGCTTCGTCGTGCGCGGGTCCGGAAATGATCAGCGGTGTGCGTGCCTCGTCGATCAGGATATTGTCCACTTCGTCGATGATGGCGTAATAGTGTCCGCGTTGCACCGCTTCACCGAGGCGCATTTTCATGTTGTCGCGCAGATAATCGAAGCCGAATTCGTTATTGGTGCCGTAGGTGATGTCGGCGGCGTAAGCCTGGGCGCGGGGGACCATGTCCAACTGGTGTTGGTCCTCGTGGGTGGATTCTTTCTGGAGATTGACTACATAGCCGAAGCGCCCGCCTTCGGTGCGCGAACCCATCTGCAGCACGCCCACGCTCAATCCGAGCAAGTCGTAAATGGGCGCCATCCAGCGGGCGTCGCGGCGGGCCAGATAGTCGTTCACGGTGACCAGATGCACGCCACGACCCGTGAGGGCGTTCAGGTACAGCGGCATGGTGGCCACCAGCGTCTTCCCTTCGCCGGTGCGCATCTCGGCTACTTTGCCTTGGTGCAAAGCTATCCCGCCGATCAATTGCACGTCGTAGGGGCGCAGACCGATGCTGCGCTTGCTGGCCTCGCGCACCACGGCGAAGGCCTCGGGCATGATCTCGTCGAGGCTTTGGCCTTGGTCCAAGCGGTTTCGAAACTCGGCTGTCTTGGCGCGCAAAGCGTCATCGGAGAGGGCCTCGAACGGCGGTTCCAGCCCGTTGATGTAATCCACCATCTCCGAATAGGCTTGAATGGTTTGTTTGGTGGGATCGCCCCCGATCAATTTGACGATATTTTTTAACATCTTGGTACGACTCCGCGGGCGATTATAGCATGCGGGTTTTTTGCCCTTGATTAACTGTTTAAGAGTTTATTCGTCCTGCGTGAGTTCCTCCGAAGCAATTCCGGTGCAACTGGAACAGGATCTATTTGAACTTTTGGATACGATGTATGTTTATGAGCCGATTGGAGGCAAGAATTAACACAAAAGGAACCTATAGCACGAAACGTTGCATAAGCAGCCCCACAATAACCATGCCAGCCAGGATGACGGCCCAAAGCCATGTAAGATCACTTACCATCGCCGGCGGTCCTTGCTGATCATTAGGATCCAGGGCTATCAAGTAGATACGATCGCGTTTCGCGACCAAGTCGTCCAGGTCATACTCTATGTCCAGTGATTTGAGCCAAGGTCTGAAATGGGAGTCGCCTCCGGTGCGCAGCAGAATCCGCATGACGGTAGCAAACTCTTCGACATTGACAACGCGGCGGGCGATGGCAGAGTAGGGATTTCTGCCCAACTGGACGGCCGTCTGAGGATCGGCCGCAATGTTCTGGTACCAGTCGGTCCTCGCTCCCCATCCCGAAATGAGAAAGGCCTTGCCTTCGTGGAGCGTGTAGGAGAGCATCGTGTGACGCGGCAGGCGGCTCTTGCGGCCCCAAGTCGTCAATAGGAGCATCCTGCGCCAGAGCAGCGGTCCAAGCCCCATTCGCCACCAGATGACGGGGCTCTTGAACAGAAGGCGGTTCAAAGTCCATTGGGCCGGATAGGTCATCGGGCCCGCTGCGTTTTGCTGAAATGGTGAAGGCATGTGCATTCTCCCTGAGCGGCCCAACACTTGATTCTCAGCAATTATATCCACGCGAGTTCGATTTTACAAAAAGCATGGAGTGCAAGGCGTTGGGTTACATATTCGAACGATCGTGTAGCCTGACAAGAAAAACACCAACTGGGTGTTGGCTCTTGCTTATCGTCGCTCGCCCATCTTTCCATATCGCCTAACCCAAACCAGTGATAAGTGAATGGCCCCAAACAATTGAGCAAAGACCTTAAAACATCCATTGTTTTAAGGTTCGTTCATAGATCGGGCCAGACCTGAATGCTATAATCCGCTTGTCCAGTCAGCGAGAGTAACTGAAGATGTTGATTACTAATACCCAATTACTATTTACCTTCCTCCTGTCCTTCACCTTTGCCTATGAGATTCGATTAGGCGAGCATGACCTCACGTTTAGGCGGGAGATTGCTTCGTCGGCAGCGACGCTAAAGGCGTCGTACGACGCCTCCTCGCCATGACGGACTAGATATGTCTTTCGTTCATCTTCACGTCCACACTGAATACTCGCTGCTGGATGGCTTCAGCAAGATCCCTCAATTGATCGAACGCGCCAAGCAACTAGAAATGCCCGCCCTGGCCATTACCGACCATGGGGCGTTGTACGGCGTCATTGAGTTCTTCAACGCAGCCAAAGAAGCCGGCATCCACCCCGTCATCGGGGTGGAAGCTTATCTGGCTTCGCGCAGCATGCGCGACCGTGATCCGGATGAGGACAAGAAGTCCTCCCACCTCCTGTTGTTGGCGGAGAATCCCACGGGATACCAGAACCTTTTGAGGATTGCTTCAGCAGCGCAACTGGAGGGGTTTTATTATTTTCCGCGCATTGACCGCGACTTCCTGGCGGCGCACGCCGAAGGCCTGATCGCCACCACAGGCTGCCTCTCCGCCGAGGTGCCGCGCGCCATCCTGCGAGAGAACCTGCCTGACGCCAAGGCCAAGCTCGATTGGTATTATGAGGTCTTCGGCCCGGACCGCTTTTTCTTCGAGCTGCAACACCACGAAATCCCCGAATTGCACCAGGTCAACCGCACCTTGCGCGAACTGGGTGACCGCTACCAGGCCCGCTACGTGGCTACGAATGATGTGCATTACGTGAACCAGGCCGATGCACGCCTGCAGGACATCTTGCTGTGTGTGCAAACCGGCAGTCTATTCACCGAGCCACGCCGCATGCGCATGTCGGGCACCGACTTTTATCTGCGCAGCCAGCAAGAGATGGAATCGCTGTTTGCCGAGGTTCCAGAATCTCTCTCGAACACGCTGCTGATCGCCGAACGCTGCCAGGTAGACCTGGGCCGCACGGGTTATCACTTGCCCCAATTCGCCGTCCCAGAAAGCTACACCACCCAGACCTATTTGCGCGAGCTGTGCGAGGCCGGCTTGGAGCGCCGCTACCCGGACTACGCCCAAAACCCGGTGGCCAGCGAACGCCTGGATTACGAGTTGGGTGTCATCCACAAAATGGGCTTCAACGCCTATTTTCTCATCGTGTGGGATCTGTGTCGTTATGCCAAGGAACAGAACATCTGGTACAACGCCCGCGGCTCGGCGGAAGGCTCTATCGTCGCCTATGCCCTGGACATTACCCTATTAAATCCGCTCGACCACGGCCTTATTTTCGAGCGCTTCCTTAATATAGACCGCGTCAGTATGCCCGACATCGACCTAGACTTCCAGGATGACAAACGTGCCCGTATGATGGAGTACTGCACCCAGAAATACGGCGAGGAGATGGTGGCTGCCATCATCACCTTCAACAAGTTGAAAGCTCGCGCCGCAGTGCGCGACGTAGGCCGGGTGCTGGACGTGCCGCTCAGCGAGGTGGACCGGGTCGCCAAGCTCATTCCCAATGTGCCCGGCAAGCCGGTGACCATCGCCGAGGCCATTGAAACACAGCCTGATTTTGCCGCCGAGTACAAGGGGAAGCCCTACGTCAAAGAACTGATCGACACCGCCCAACAGATGGAAGGTGTGATCCGTGGGGCGGGCACGCATGCCGCCGGCGTCGTGATCGCCGACAAACCCATCATTGAATATGTACCGCTGAACCGCCCGACGGGGAACAACGCAGAAGAAACCCCCATCAAAGTGCTGACCCAGTTCGAGATGTCCACGCTGGAGTATTTGGGGCTGCTGAAAATCGATTTCCTCGGACTCTCGACCCTCACCATCATGGAGCGCGCCTGCGCGCGGATCAAAGAGCGAAAAGGTGTGGAACTAAACCTCTACAACATTCCCTTGGATGACGCGGGCACTTATGAGCTGCTGGGGCGCGGCGAGACCGCTGGCGTCTTCCAATTCGAAGGCGCGGGAATGCGCCGCTGGATGATGGCGATGAAGCCGACTTCGCTGCCCAACGCCGTCGCCATGGTGGCGCTGTTCCGGCCGGGGCCGATGGAGTTCATCCCCAAGTACATCGACCGCATGCATGGCAGAGAGCCGGTTAGCTTTGCCCACCCGGCCCTGGAAAAGGTCTTTGCCGAGACCTACGGCATCGCCGTTTATCAAGAGCAGCTGATGTCGGCGGTGATGGAAATCGCCGGCTACTCGGCTTCGGAAGCCGATGATCTGCGCAAGGCGATCGCCAAGAAGATTGAAGCCAAGCTGAAGAAGCATCGCAAGAAATTCGTGGCCGGCGCGGTAAAGAAGGGCATCGCAGAGGCTACCGCAGACGGCATCTTCGAAGATTGGGAAAATTTCGCCCGCTACGGTTTCAACAAAGCCCACGCCGCCGATTACGGCGCGCTGGCTGTGCAGACTGCCTATCTCAAACTGCATTATCCGGTCGAATACATGACCGCGCTGCTTTCGGTCACGCAGGGAGACACGGACAAGGTCGCCTTTTATGTGGCCGATTGCCGCCGCATGGGCATTCCCGTGCTGGCTCCCGATATCAATTCAAGCACCTGGGATTTCTCCATCCAGGATCTGCCAGAAGGCACCGCCATCCGTTTTGGTTTAGGCGCCATTAAGAATGTGGGGCAGGGTGCAGTGGAAGCCATTTTGGCGGGCCGCGGCGGCCAGCCGTTTGAAAGCCTGGTGGATTTGGCGCGCCGCGTGGATTTGCGCCACGTGGGAAAGCGCCCCTTGGAATACCTCACCAAGGCTGGGGCGCTGGACGCGCTGGGCAGCCGCCACGCCATCCTGGACGTGCTCGACCAGATCGTCGCCATGAGCGCCGCTCACTTCCACGCCAAGGATGTGGGCCAACTCACCTTCTTCGAAGGCGGCTCCGGCACCGGTTCGGAGATCGCGCTGGCCGCCCTGGATGATGGTCTCGACTCCTTCCGCCGCGAACGGCTGAACTGGGAGCGCGAGCTGATCGGCCTCTACGTATCCGATCATCCGTTGAACCCGATGATGGCCGAGCTGGCCGCAGTAGTGACGCATTTCTCCAGCCAACTCTCGGTGGTCGAAGGCGATGAACGAGTGCGCGTGGCCGGACTGGTCAAGACCTTCCGCAGCTTTCCCACGAAGAAAGGCAAAATGATGGCCTTCGTCACCCTTGAAGACCCGCAGGGCGTGATCGAACTGGTGGTCTTCCCCAGCACCTGGGAAAAATTCAACGGCCTTATACAAATGGAGAAGCTGATCGTGGTTGAAGGCTGCATGGACAGCCAGAACGGCGAAGGCAAGATATTGGTGGATAAGATCGACACCAAGCTAAGTGTCACCGTCCCGCTTATCGGTAACCAGGTTCCGGCCGCCGATTCCCCTGCAGTTACGCCTGCGCCGCTCGCCGTGAAAGAAGAGAGTAAGCCTTACAAAACCCAACGCGTCGAGGAACCCGCTGATTTCTCGCCGACTGGCCTGCCCGAGCCTCCGGACCTATTCCCGCCTGACTGGGAATTATCCGTCGAAGATCATTTCCCCCTGGTCGGCGAAACACCCCCTGAATCATCGGTAGGGGCGGGGTTACCCCGCCCAGGGCTGGGAGAGCCGGCCCCTGCCGAAGTACCCTCGCCAGTCGAACCGGAACCAGTTGCCGTTGCCAAATCCGCGCCGGCTGATGACCCGCAGGTTCCGCCTTCGCCTCCGGCTAACTCCGTAGCCGAGGCCGTGACTACCGGCCTGGGCGCGGTGGTCAGCCCAGCGCCGCGCGAGATCGGTGTGCCTTTCCTGCCACCGCGGCCGGCGCCGCGCGGCGGAGAACGCGCCCCGCGCATGGTCACGATCTATTTGCGCAGCAAGGGCGACAAGGCCCGCGATATCCTTGCTATACGGCGCGTGCATGGGGCGTTGATCTCATACCCTGGATCTGACCGCTTCGCTTTCTATGTCTTCGAAGGCCGTTCCGGTTATCTGCTTGATTTTCCCAACGACACGACGGATCTGAACGAGGGATTGCTGGCGCGGCTCGAAGAAATGGTGGGGGTGAATAATTTGCGCGTCGAGCCGATTTTGCTGCACTAACAATTCACCACAAAGATACAAAGGATACCAAGGCAATAAATTTCTCGTTGACGCGCCCGTCAACTTATTATTTGAGTCTCCTCTTTTGCCACTCTGAGCAAAGCGAAGAGTCCATCCATGAGATCGAAATAAAACTAGCCTGGTGTGTATAAAAAGTGGCTCGGATGGATTCCTCAGTTCGCGAGCCAAACAGCAACCTGCTGTTTGGCTCTGCTGCCACAGAATGGCAAAGGGGATGATGGGCAAGAACTCGTTCCGTTTACCGTCCGTGGTATTACAATCAATTCTTTGAGGAAAACGATTAAAGAACTTATGGGTTAATCGTTTTAGAAATGAGATAAATATCGCGGGCCGTGCCCACGATTTGGAGTTTGCTACGGAAACTCCACTTTGAAAAGGTAGAGAATCATGGCGAAAATTAAGCGAATCGGCGTCCTGACTTCCGGCGGCGACGCGCCGGGCATGAACCCCTGCATCCGCGCCGTCGCCCGCACCGCGTTGTTCAACGGCTGCCAGGTCTACGGCATCCGCCAGGGTTTCGAGGGGCTGCTGAAGGGCGATATGGCGCCGCTGGAGCCGCGCGACGTGGGCGGCATCATCCAGCGCGGCGGTACTATGCTGGGCACCGGCCGCTCGGAGGAGTTCTACGAGGAAAAGGGCCAGACGGACGCCGTCCGTATTTTGACGGAGAACGCCATCGATGCGTTGGTGATCATCGGAGGGGACGGCTCCATGCGCGGGGCGCATGCGCTGGCCGCCAGGGGCGTGCAGGTGATGGGCATCCCCGGCAGCATCGATAACGATATGTGGGGAACCAACATGGCCATCGGCGTGGATACCGCCCTCAATACGCTGTGCGACGCAATCGACAAGCTGCGCGACACGGCCTCCTCTCACCGCCGCGCGTTCCTCATCGAGACCATGGGACGCAATTGCGGCTACCTGGCGGTGATGGCCGGCGTGATCGGCGGCGCCGATCACGC
>JAMCZD010000322.1 GCA_023473405.1 Candidatus Omnitrophota bacterium | reverse complement strand
CGGCGCGGCTATTGGCCGGTAGTGAATAGAATCCAGCAAGACAATTTTTATGGCGGCCTGGTGTTCGGCCTGCACAACATCATTTTCAGGTCTCCCCTTTTGAGCCGGGTGGTTTACCAGGCGATTATTACGGAGCGAAAAAAACATGTAAAAGCCCGCCGGCCACTCGAGAACATCCTATGGAAGATCGCCAGCGGCGACGATCTCTACCGGAACATATTCCTGGCCATGGTAAGCCCACCGACCATCGGGTCCATTATAAGCCGCGGCTTCCTGATCACGGTCAGGAACTATCTCGCGGAGTGCTTCTTTGGCCTGCGCTGGCGGAGCCTTGGACGCTTCACTACCGGGGTTTCCAAGGAAAGACTCGACGCCAAACGCGCTGAATACGGCGGGGTCATCCGCGCTGCCGGACTTATGCGTCCCGCCCGCCTTGAGTTCGAGAGAATGTATTCCATCAAGATCAAGGCGGGGCGAACGGCCATTGCGGAAGCCATCGGCGAATTTGGGGAAAGCGACCGAAGCTACTTCACCCCCAACTTGATCGAAGTCCACCGGATCGATGGACATCCCAACGAACCGGGTTGCGTGATCGAGTATCGGGCCTTTGGCGGCTGGCTTCGATTCAGCCTGGTCCTTGAAACGATTGTCCGGCAGCACTACTTCCTCTATCGGGTGCGGGATAGTTTCGCGCGAAACGGCATTCTTATATTCGAGATCGAGGACGATCTCGAGCGGGTTTCCATCCTCTCGATCTACGTGGCTTTCGATTTTTACCGCGGTTCCGTTTGGACTACCAGGCCACTGTGGACCGCTTTCAAATGCCTATTCCCGGCCTTCGTCCATGATGTCTTGTGGAATCATTCCCTTTGCCAGCTCAAGGACGGCGTGGAATCCAACAGCCCCGAGACACGCAACCTTGAAATCACACGCCAGGGACCTTGACGCAATAGGAATAGAACCCCAAACGCTCCAGCGCCTTTTCCAACTCGTCCGTTTGTTTGGCATTCAGGTTGACCAGGGGCGCCCGGACGGGACCGCAATCCAGGCCCGCAAATTTCATCATCGCCTTGCCCGCCACCAGGACGCCATATTTGAGCATCAGCCCAATCATTTGCATCGCCTGGAATTGCAGCTCCCGCGCCCGATCCCAATCGCCCTTTTGAAAGGCCTTGACCAGGGCAATATACAGCGGCGCGGCAAAATTATAGGTGCTCCCCACAGCGCCGCATGCCCCGAGCGCCATGCCGGCCAGCAATATCTCGTCGCGTCCGAACAACATCTCGAACCGGCCATCCTCGAACTGAACGCACTGTCCAAAGTCCAGTAGATTTTCGTGGGTAAACTTGATACCCGCAAGGTTTGGAATTCGGCCTCGAGCGGCCTGAAGAAAATCCAGCATCGGAAAATTCACCCCGGTAATCACCGGCAGGTGATAAAAGTAGAAAGGCAAATCCGGTGCCGCGGAAGCCACTGCCGCGCAAAAGTCCGCCAACTCTTCCACCGTCGATGGCTTGAAGAAATTGGGAGCGAGACAGCCGATGGCGGCAGCCCCGATCTTTTGCGCATGAGCAGCCAGGAATTGGCAGTCGGCCAGGCAAGGGTGGCCTACCTGGACAATTACACGGAAGTCCTTGTCCGCCACAGCCTGCCAGCGTTCGGCCACCCGGCATCGCTCTTCATTTGTGAGCGAGAGACTCTCGCCGGTAGTTCCACATACAAAAGCGCCGGCAACACCGTTCGCTTTCAAGCAGGTCATCTGCCTCTCGATCGGGTCCAGGTTAACCCGTCCGTCCGGATGCAAAGCGGTGAATGGCGCCGCTATTAAACCGCAAAAATTCCGTTTCATAGTTGAATAAAGTCGCCCCTGTTCGGGGATGGATTTATCGACATTCCCACGAAGATGCCCGCCGACAAACCTCAATGCAAGATGGAAAAAGTGGTAGATTGAACATCGAGAATTGGTAATTTTTCATTGAAGAAGGTCAGCGTGACCATGGCCAAATCCTGCAACGGCGTGGCCGCTCTTAATTTAATTCCCAAATCCCAAATCCCAATTCTAGGTCCCCAGACCTTTTTCTCGCCTCCTCCAATGAGTGGGCAGGAGGCTGGCGGTCATTCCCACCAGCATCCCTGTTGCCAAGGAGCACGGCATAATCCAGACGAACTTCAGACCGAGGACTTCGAAATAAGCTATTGCGACAGCCACTGCGACGCCGGCGATTGCGCCCAGAAACGTGCCCAAAGCCGTTGCCCAAGGGACGAACATGGCCATGAAAAACAGGAAGAACAACGGGGCCACGAACAAGTTCACCATCTTGTTCATCAGTTCGAGCACGTTGCCCTTTACATAACCGGCCAACAAGCTAAGCAAAAGTACGGCAATTCCCACTGCCACAGACGTTGCCTTGGCCCGTCGAACTGACTCACGTTCCGTGCTGTTCCCGCCTCGGAACCGGTTGATCAGATCGACGGTAACCACCGAGCACGAGGCGTTAATGCCGGAAGCCAGGCTCGACATGGCGGCCGCCAGGACTCCCGCGACAACGAGCCCGCTGAGGCCAACCGGCAGGCCGATGGCGATGAAACGCGGGAATAAATTATCGGCGTTAGCCATAACCGATTGTCCGTCAGCCATCAGATACGGGTGAGCCGAAAAAAAGGCGAACAAGGCCAAACCCAGCGCGGAAAGCAAAACGGTTACGGAAAAATCCGCCGCCAGCGAGGTGCCCATGGCGCGCCTTGCGGCTTTTACGTCCCGGGTAGCCAGGTATCGTTGAATGGCAATTTGGTCCGAACCGGCGGTGCAGACGTACCATAAAAAATTAAGGAGCAACGCACCGGCCAGGGTAACGCGGACATGCGGATCGAACCACAGTTTGGGCGGTTCCCAATGCGCCAGCCAGGTCCGCGGAATCCATTCGGCCGAACCGCCGTAATTCCCGATAATAAGCGCCAAGGCGACCGTGGCGCCCAGGAACAGGATGAACGTTTGGATGACGTCGGTAATGACCACCGCGCGCAGCCCGCCCATGGTGGCATAGACAATCGTTGTCAGCCCAAAGCCCACCGCGATCCAAGGCCCCCATTCCGGGTTCAATCCGAGAACCGGAACCATCACGGTGCTGGCAGTGACGTAGATGATCGTTGCCATCCACAGGAGACGCAGCGACAGGAAGAAAAACGACCCCAGGAGACGGACGCTTAGTCCCAGCCTGGTTTCCAGGATTTCGTAGGCGCTGGTCACCCGCAGTTTCATGATGAATGGTATCAACAACCAGCCCACCACCAGATAGACAACCGGGTAGGATAGGAATCCCGCCAGAATCATTGGACCGTACTTGGCAATCTCGCCCGGGTAAGCCACATACGACAGGGTGCTCAACAAAGTGGCAAACAACGACAGACCGACGGTCCACGAGCGCATGTTCCGACCGCCCAGGAGATAATCGTCGGCGGTCGTAGTCCGGCGCGAGTAATACCAGCCTACCCCCAGCATGAACATCCCGTAAACCGCGATCACCAACCAATCAAGCATCGACATCGAGTGCGCCCCGCGGCGGTCGATCCGCAAAATAGCCCATGCCGCCGCCGCGCGAACGCCCGGTTCCGGGTTGTCAAGCAGGCTGGCGAGCAGTGGCAGTTGCGCCATTCCGCCTCGAACCGCCAACGCCCGGCATGCCTGTGCGCGCTGGTCTGAATTGCCGTTTCCAGCGTAACGGATCAATTCGGTCTGGAACGGTTCGGTAACCCGATCGTTTGGGACATGAACGAAAGCGGCGCTGATGAGGTAAATGCGGGCCTCCGAGTCAATGGGCTCGGAAGCTACGGCACCGGTCAGACTCTGCCAGGCCTTTTGGGAAAGGCTGGGCAGGGACTGCAAGGCTCGAGCGCATTGGGCTCGCACCTGGACGTCTCTTGAAGCCAGCATCGAGTCGATAAACCATCGGTCGTCAGCGAGCCCGCTACCGGCCAACACCCGCCGCGCGCCCAAAGCCAATTCGGCATCGCTCGAATCGGCAGCCTGATAAAAGGCAGTCCGTTCCGCCGGTTCATCACTGATTTGATAGCGCAACCTGCCAAGGGCCTGGGCGGCCAAGCCTTGTTCGATACCTCGGCTATGAAGGAAAGTATCGCGGATTCGGTTTATCCATTCGCGGCGTTCCGACTGGTTGCGGGTGGCCAAGGCAAGGATACTCTCGATTTCAATTCGCGATCGACGATCATTCTCCTCCCGGCTCAATTCAACCAACAACATTTCCCGGACCTGCTGCGGATAATCGAGCGAAACCAGCATCTCCGCCGCACGCAACCTGGCGTCAAGCGATTCACAGGACATGACGCCGCGCAGAATTCCAACCGCGCGGTCGCGGAGTTGCGGAGATACCGCCTGCTGAATCGGCGCCGTGTTCTCGGACGATACCGGCCCCGGCGATACCGCTTTCCAGACTTGCAGCGATCTCACGCCGGGCCGGATTTCGCCGGTGGGAATCACGATGGAATTGCCCCATGGGACGGCCAGAGTGTCCACTGGACTGGCGAAGGGCAGCGCCCCAGGTTGGACTTCCCAATCACCGGTCTTGGTGCTGTATACCACGATGTCCCGCGAGAAACCGGGATGACTCTTAAAAGTATTGGACAATTCGAGTTCGACCGCATCGGCTTGGGCGGCAAGTTCAGCCTTACGGGAGGGTTGTTCGACTGATTCAGCCTCTTTCCTTAGCTGTGACACCCGGTTCGCCAGGCGTTCAAGACGGAGCGACAGCGGACCATCGGCCCCGCCAAAGACAACAATTCGAGACGAACCGAAGCCTATGCCGGTACCGGCCATAACGGACCTTCCGTCTTGTTCCCCAGGCCCGGTGGCGGGAAGGTCCTTGAGCCGTTTCCATGCCCTGTGGCTCGGCTCGAAGCAGTAAGCGTCCGCCAATGGCACCGACTCCGCCCCCGGTGTTTCATACCGTCCGCTGATCAGGTAGAAGCAATCCTCGCTTCCGTTGCTCTGCGCGACGGCAATCGGTTCAACCCGGCCCGGACCGGGCCAGGGGGGCAGCTCGCGCCAGGCGAATTGTTCCGGGAAATGCCTCTTGGTCCAGTCAAGCGCCCAGAAATTGGTTGAAGCCCGACTGTTCTTCATTTTTTCCTGGCCGCCGGCGACATAGATGATTTCGGTAACCTTGGCGGCTGCCATAAAGGACAAGGGACGAGGAAGACTAGGGAGCCGCTCCGTCTCGATGCGGCCTTCGTCGGGCAACCATTTCAATAGGAAAACGTCCGAGTAACATCGCCCGGCATCATTGCCACCGATGCAGACAATGCCGTCCGGGGTGGATACGGATGCCCCATAGGCTAGTGGGCGCGGAAGTGTGAAGTCCGCACGCGCCTGCCATCGGCAGCTTCCATCGGCTTGCTTCTGAAAAGCGTAGACGTCGTTCCACCAGACCTTTGGCGGGGCGGACCCATCCGGTAGTTTCTCCCAGGGCGCGCCTTTGGGAAAATTGGCGCCACCCGCCACGATTAGGGCGTCATGGTGGACCCCCACAAAAGGGCCGGCGAGACCACATTGCACGGTCTGGCCGGGTGCCGGCGGCAAAGGGGGTAACTGCGACCAATCGTGCGCGGTTGGCGCAGGCTCAGCTCCTTGAGCGAACATTCCGAAGAGGGCGAAGGCAAGGCCGTAAAGGAATCCGAAATCACTCTTCATATCAGGTCCAACTAGTCGGAGTATGAGGGTTAAGCGGCACTGTAGGATTCCGCCACCTGTTTGGCATCGTCGAAGTCGGCAGTCAGGTAAGAGAAGACCACTCCCGTCTGGAACTCACGGCGGGCCCTGCCGCTGACCAAGTCCTCTCGCGCGGGTCGGAGAGGCATCAAGGCGAGGCCATTCTTGCGAGTCTGTTCATATAAATTTAGGGCATTCATCATTTCGGGCTGGCCGATATCGAAGCCTTTCAGGTCTTTGATTTGCATCATGGGTTCGACCAGGTGCTGGCCGTTGCCGCAGAAGTGAATCGAGCCGCCGCCGGCCTCTTTCAGCAGGCGCCCATCATGCGTTC
>JAMCZD010000248.1 GCA_023473405.1 Candidatus Omnitrophota bacterium | reverse complement strand
GCAGTCATCTTCGACATGGACGGTGTATTGACGGATTCCGAACCACTTATTTGCATGGCCGCGGTGGCTATGTTTAGGGAGAAGGGGCTGGCTGTTCAAGCGGAGGATTTCATCCCTTTTGTCGGCACCGGCGAGGACCGATATCTCGGCGGCGTGGCGGAGAAATACCGGTTCGCGATCGACTTGCGCGCGGCGAAAAGCCGCACCTACGAGATTTACCTGCAATTGGTTCCCGCCCGACTGCAAGCTTTCCCAGGCGCGCAGGACCTCGTGCGTGCCTGCCAAAAGGCAGGACTGAAAACGGCCCTGGCTTCGAGCGCGGACCCCATCAAGATCGAAGCCAACCTGGGTAAAATCGGCCTGCCTCCTCGGGCCTGGGATGCCATCGTCACCGGGGACGATGTCCCGCGCAAGAAACCGGCTCCGGACGTATTCCTGGCGGCGGCGCAAAGGTTGGGATTGGTCCCGGAACATTGCGCGGTGGTCGAGGATGCCATCAATGGAGTGCAAGCCGCCAAGGCTGCCGGAATGCGTTGCGTGGCGGTTGCGCAGACCTTTCCGGCGGAACGATTGCGCATGGCCGACCTGGTGCGGGATGTCATTTCCGCGGTAACGATTTTTGACCTGACTGGCCGGGACTCCGGGTTCGAGCGCGAGGCAAATGAAACTCGGAATAACCCAGCCGCAACTCGGTAGGGGCGCGTCCGACATTTTTGGAGTGCGGTGGCAAGCCTTGTGGCGCGACACCGCTTCGGCCTCAGAATCGATTGACTAAATGAACCTGTCCTTACTAACCATTTGGGCGGCATTGGTCTTGATCATCGTCCGCGGCGGGGCGGAGGCATGGCTCGAGTGGCTGAACCGGCGTGAGGCGCGGGACCATGCGGCCAGCGTGCCCGACGTTTTCCGTGATTTCATCGATGCTCCGACCTACGCCAAGTCGGTGCAATACACCCTGGCCAAGACCCGGTTGAACCAAGTTGAAGCGGTCTGGCAGATGGGCCTTTTAATTGCGGTATTGTTCAGCGGGCTTTTGCCCTGGGCATTTCATCAGTTTGACCGCGGGTTGGGCAATTCCGCCTGGTCCATGGCCGCTTATTTATTCGTGGTAGGTGTTGTCTTGGCCGTTGCGGCGTTGCCGCTGGATTGGTATGCCCAGTTCCGGTTGGAGCAACGGTTCGGGTTCAACACCACCACACCGCGCACCTGGTGGAGCGACCGCCTGAAAGGATTGCTCCTGGGCGCGGCGCTGGGATACCCGTTGCTGGTGTTGATCCTGAAATTGGTCGATTGGATTGGGACGTGGTGGTGGGTCTGGGCTTGGGGTTGCGTTGTGGCTTTCCAACTCCTGATGGCCGTATTGGCCCCGGTACTGATCCTACCACTGTTCAATAAAATGACCCCGCTCCAGACCGGGCCGCTGCGCGACCGGTTGCTGGCCCTCGCCCAACGAACCGGGTTCCGGACAAAAGCTATCCAGGTCATGGACGGCAGCCGACGGTCGCGTCATTCCAATGCCTTCTTCACCGGGTTTGGCCGGTTTCGAAAAATCGTCCTGTTCGACACCCTCGTCGCGCAATTGGCAGACGCGGAGCTCGAGGCGGTCCTGGCGCACGAGATTGGACATTACCAAAAGAGGCATGTGGTCAAGCTGCTCATCGGGTCGGCTGCCGGCTTGTTGCTCGGGTTCGGGTGTGTGGCATGGCTGGCCAGGCAAGCCTGGTTTTATCGCGCCTTCGGCTTCAGCACCGGCAGCATTGTTCCAGCGTTGTTGCTGGCGGGTTTATTGTCCGGGGTGATCGGCTTTTGGCTTTCTCCGCTGATCCATTACTGGTCGAGACGCTTTGAATACCAGGCCGACGCTTATTCCGCCAAAATTACCGGACAACCGGAATCGCTGGTCCGCGCCCTGCGCGGCCTCAGCGAGAAAAACCTTAGTAACCTGACCCCACACCCGCTCTACAGCCGCTTTTTCTATTCCCACCCGACCCTGCTCGAACGCCAGCAAGCCCTGCGGGCAATGGGCAATGGGCTAAGGGCGAAGGGCTAAGGGGTAAGGGCGAAGGGACGAACGTCCAACATCCAACATTCAACCTCCAAAGTTGGGCACTCATCACGCTCCACGCCGCACGCTCCACGCTCCACGCATGAGCGGGTTTACTCCGCAACCGCGGTACGGCGCTTTGCCTCGGCTATCTGGCCGGTGCTCAAGGTGTCCTGCAATCGGTCTCGAGCTTGAGCTGCATCCTGGTCGCCTTGGTCCGCCGCCAGGAGGTACCACTTAAGCGCCTCGACAGGGTCCTGGGTTACGCCTTGACCGCGCTCATAGCAATCCCCGAGGACGCGTTGTGCTTCGGGGAGACCTTGCCGGGCGGCCTTGCGGAACCAGGCGACCGCTTCGATGGGGTCCGATTTCACTCCTTTCCCATCGAGGTAACAGGCGCCCAGGTTGTGCTGTGCGTCGGCGTATCCCTGGTCAGCGGCGCGGCGGAACCATTTGACGGCCTCGAGATAATTCAAAGGAACGCCCTCGCCGTTCAGATAACACACCCCCAGATTATGTTGTGCCTTGGGATAACCTTGTTCGGCAGCGCGGCGATACCATTTCACGGCCTCAGCGGTGTCTTTAGTCACGCCCTGGCCGAAGAAATAGAACCAACCGAGCTTGCTTTGCGCTTCGGCCAGGTCTTGGCCGGCGGCCTGGCGCAGCCATCTGATCGCGAGGGAATAATCGCGGTCCACGCCGTGTCCGTCGATGTAACACGCGGCGAGGTTGTTCTGGGCCACGGCGTAACCCTGGGCGGCGGCTTTTTCGAACCATTGAACAGCTCGAGCGGCGTCCTGGGGCACGCCGCGTCCCTCGAGGTAACAGGCGCCCAGGTTGCTTTGTGCCCCGGCGAGGCCCTGGTCGGCGGCGCGGCCCAACCAGCGGATTGCCTCGGCGAGATTCGGCTCGACGCCCTGCCCGTTCAGGTAGCAGGTCCCGAGGTTCCCTTGGGCGGCGGCATCGCCCTCGTCGGCGGCCTGGCGGAGCCACTTCACCGCCTCAACGGCATTGGCTTTGACGCCTCGTCCTTCCAGGTAACACAGGCCGAGTTTGCCTTGGGCAGCCGGATAGCCACTATCGGCGGCCTGGCGCAACCACTTCACCGCCTCGAGAGGATCGGCCTTTACGCCGCGTCCATCGAGGTAGCTGGTTCCCAAGTAAGTCTGCGCCTCGGGCAGACCTTGATTAGCAGCCAGGCGCAACCACTTGACCGCTTGGGCATCGTCGCGCTTGACTCCCTCCCCGTTGAACAGGCATACGCCCAGGCTGCATTGCGCGCCGGCCCATCCCTGCTTGGCGGCCAATCGAAACCACTTGACCGCCTCGGCTGGATTCCGTTCCACACCCTGGCCCTGGTAATAGCAGAGGGCCAGGTTCTGTTGCGCCTTGGCCAGGCCGAGATCGGCCGCCTGGCGATACCATTTCACGGCTTGAGATTTGTCCTGGGGCACGCCCTGGCCATGAAAGTAGCAGTAACCCAATTTAGCTTGCGCCTCGGCATAGCCTTGCGCGGCGGCGCGTCGAAAACAAGCCACGGCACGGGCAAATTCGCCTTGTTGATAATAGGATACGCCAAGATCGGTTTGGGTCTTGGGATCTGCCTTTTCCACATCGGCGGGGAGCCGCTTCGAGGCCGGTTCATCATCCGCTCGAGCGCCGGCGCGGCAGACCGGCGTCACAAGTGTGGCAAGCCAGAGAAAGACAAACCCAAGCGCAAGTGTGAAATACGGCATTCGCATGCGCCCAGCCTAAGGGGGCTTTTTGCGAAATCAATCGCAAGCTTGCGTCATCGAACGTCAGTTCGATCGTGAATTCTTCGAGGCTCGCTTTCGCGCCACCACGAAGCCGTTAAGCATGAGATAGCGCAAAGGCGTCGCGTTCAACAGCCAGTCAATGGGCCTGGCCACGTAACGGTCCGTGCAGGATACATCGAGGATTTCGCACCCGGCCCGTTCGAGAAAGAATCGAATCTCCAGCGGATTGGTTGCCACTATCGCGTCGTCATCCGGCGTGAAAGGTTCCTTGACAATCGGCGGCATCCGGTCAAACCGCACCGATTGGGGATCACGCCGCATTTGCCGGCGCTTCGACCGCAACCGGCACCAATTGCGCCGCTTGTTGCCCAACCCGCGCATCCGGGGATGGTAATCACGAAAACCGAGCACGCGCAGGAAATTTGGACTCGATACCACGATCCGCCCGCCGCTTGCCGCCACCCGCACCAATTCCTCGAGGAAAGCCTCCGGGGCCTCCACGTGCTCGAGGACATTCAACGCGCCGACGCCGGCGAAATGGCCGTCCGGAAAAGGGAGATGCCGCCCGTCGTAGAATTGGCAGCGAGAACTGATCTTCCGGGCCCGTTCGAGGTTCGGTTCGGACACGTCCACCCCGTAGGCCTCGAACCCGGCCTGGGTCAATCGCCGCACCACTTGTCCCACGCCGCAGCCGACGTCGAGCACCCGCGCACCCGGTTTGGAGGGGCGCAGAGCGTCGGCATACTTGGCATAGAACCCGAAGTCCCACCCGGCCAGGAAGGCGGCGTAAGCCTCATTTTGGCGATAGGTATCCTGGTGGCTCATAAGAAACTAGCGAGGCAGCCTCATTCACGAGGCGGCTTGCGGAGGCCGGGGCGCCCGATTCGGACCGGTTCTTGTCGCCTCGGTGGTGCGTCCGCCTGCAACGGCCTCGGCAGGTTGTCCCGATGAAACCGTCCGGTCGCCGCCGGTGTCCGATGGTCCTTGACCCGCTTTGCGCGACGCGGCCAGGAAACCGCAAATACCCAGTCCCAGGACCCACGCGGCGAGGCTGATATAAAGGCTGGTAACCGGCGGCAGGTAACGGAACTCGATGGTGTGCGAACCGGGTTTCAGGAACACGCCGCGCATGATGTAATTGCAGCGCAGCACGGGTGCCGGGCGGCCGTCAACCTGGACCTTCCAGTCCCGATCATACTTGTCATTCAAGAGCAGGACGGCGGGCGCATCGACCTTTGCCTCGAGTCGGACATCCTTGGGCGCATAGTGTTTGATAGCCACCGAGCCGGCATTTTGGTTGGTCGATCCCGGTGCGGGCAGGTCCGTAGTTGGCCGGGTCACCAGCACGGTCCGGGTCGGATCGAAACCGGGATTCGCCAATTCATCAAGAGCGGCCTGGTCGTTGGTATTGATTTGCCAGTGCGCGAACAATTGGGCGCGCGGCAGGGCGTTGGTAAATTCGATCAGGCCGAATCGGCCATCAGGCTTAATCTCAGCCGTCAGGTCGTCGAAGGTCATTTTTTTGGGATCGGTCTCAGCGCCCGGCTTCGGTACCAGGTCGAAGGCGGCCTTGAGCTGGAAGCCGTGATGCTCCGGATCGACTTGCTTGTTCCATACGTCCACGAAGTTCCCGCCTAGACCGAGCAAATACTTGGTATTGGTCAATTGCCAGAGCCGCAAAAGGTCGGCCAGGTCGGACCGCGAGAAGGCCGCGCGGTAGGCGGCGTTATCGGCCAGGGTGCGCGGTTCCTGGATGATGTCCGACGACTGGATATTGTAGTATTGGAACTGCTGTTGGAGCCACTGGTAGATGTAAAGGTTGTTGAGCATGGGCAACGGCTGGATGTCCAGCGGCATGATGGAGACGCGGTGCTCGTAAGGCTTGTCGCGCATGATGTCAAAGACCGGGTTGTCGGCGTATTTGAGCTTGTAATTGTAATAAATGATCCAGGGCGAGTTGGCTCGAGCCAAGTCCGCCACCAGCAAAACCGCCAGCGCTATCCACGCCCACCGGGCGCGCGAACCGCTCAAGGCCCGGCTTAGGATCAGGGTGATCAAGGCAAAAGCGAGCACAAAGAAAAAGATATACCATCCCACTTCCATCAGGCTGAACCGCTGAATCTGCTCAGCCAATACCGGCTCGCTAAAACCGTTGGTCTGCAGGTACCGCTGCAAGTCCGTGCCCGATGCCGCATACATCAGCCATCCCAGCGCGCTCGCCGCCAGCGCAATCCCAAGCCACGTCGTCCAGGTCGGACC